>CAYFLQ010000223.1:471-1579 GCA_964344065.1 uncultured Sphingobacterium sp.
CAGTTAGAGTTGCATTGAAGAGAGTGGTTGGCGCATATGTAATCGTATTGTTGGATGAAGAAAATCCAGATACGCTTATCGCAGCGAGAAAAGGTAGTCCATTGGTAATTGGAATTGGAAAGGGAGAACACTTTCTTGCATCTGATGCTTCACCCATCATCGAGTATACCAAGGAGGTAGTGTATATCAACGATTATGAACTTGCCATCATCAAAAGCGATGAACTGGTGTTGAAAAATTTAGGCAATGAAAAAATAACTCCTTTTGTTCAACAATTGGATATTGAATTGTCTGCTATTGAAAAAGGTGGCTTTGATCATTTTATGTTGAAAGAAATCTATGACCAACCCAACACTATTTATGATTGTTTGCGCGGAAGGTTGGATCTCACTCACGAGAATATTATCATGGGTGGTGTAGAATCGCATATTGATCAGCTTAAAAATGCAAATCGAATTATTATCATCGCATGCGGAACGAGTTGGCATGCAGGACTTGTAGCCGAGTATATCATTGAAGAACTATGTAGAATTCCTGTCGAGGTTGAATATGCCTCTGAATTCAGATACAGAAATCCAATCATACACAAAGGGGATGTGATTTTTGCGATCTCGCAAAGTGGTGAGACAGCAGACACACTGGTCGCTATTGAAAGAGCAAAAGAGCAAGGCGCGTTGATTTTCGGAGTGCTCAATGTGGTAGGGTCATCCATTGCACGTGTTTCTCATGCCGGTGCATATACCCATGCTGGTCCAGAAATTGGAGTGGCAAGTACAAAAGCATTTACTGCACAATTGGTGGTGCTTACCATGATTGCTTTAAAAATTGCCAAAGAAAAAGCATCTATATCACATGAACGTTTTGTTGAGTTATTGCATGAGCTCAATGCAATTCCGTCAAAAGTTGAGAAAATACTTTCTGATGTTTCCTCCATTAAAACCATTGCTGAAAAAACTGCAGATGCAGGTAGTTTTCTTTACTTGGGAAGAGGGTACAATTTTCCTGTTGCATTGGAAGGTGCGCTGAAGTTGAAAGAAATTTCATACATCCATGCAGAAGGATATCCTGCTGCTGAGATGAAACACGGTCCCATTGCATTGGTTGATGA
>CAYFLQ010000223.1:1589-3258 GCA_964344065.1 uncultured Sphingobacterium sp.
AGTAATCAGCAATATTCAGGAAATCAATGCACGAAAAGGAAGGCTGATTGCTGTGGTAACAGAAGGTGATCAATCCATTATTCAATTGACCCAAGATCTTATTCAAGTTCCGGCAGCGGATGAAATCATTGCCCCTATTCTCAATGTAATTCCATTGCAGTTGCTTTCATACTATATTGGTGTAAGCCGCGGACTCGATGTGGATCGTCCAAGAAATTTAGCTAAAAGCGTAACGGTAGAATAACTTCAAAAAACCAACATGAACAAAATCACTAAACGCCCACTTCAAAGAATTGGTTATGATTTCATAGAAGATGCATTTTTGCCAAAAGGGAAGAATGAATATTTTCTCCGCAATCAAATCAATGATACAACTGCTTATAGAAGTTTAACGGCTGCTGAACTTGAAATTCTTGTCAGGAATAACAATACTTCTGATAACTGGAACAATATATTGGTTTCTGAGCTCTTCGATCCACAGCTCGTAAAAAATTGTAGTTTTTTTGGGTTGGTCAGGATTGGTAAACTTGAACCCATTTCACTGGAATTTAAAAACCTTAGTCTTTCAGTTGGTTTGTTCAATGCTACAATCATCAGTGCTGATTTGGGAGATAATGTGAGTATTCACAATGTGAATTATCTCGCACACTATATCATTGGAAATGAAGTGATCATTGCAAATGTGAATGAGTTGGCAACAACACCTACTGCAAAATTTGGAAATGGAATTTTAAAGCAGGGGGAATCAGAAAATTTGAGAATTTGGATGGAGATCTGCAATGAGAATGGGGGGAGAAAAGTCTTGCCTTTTGATGGTATGTTAACTGCCGATGCTTATCTCTGGTCAAAATACCGCGAAGACAAGGTTCTAATGGATGCATTCCAATCATTCACCGAGAAAAAATTTGATCAGCAGCGGGGACATTATGGAATCATCGGTGACAGAACGGTGATCAAGAATTGCAAAATGATCAAAGATGTGAAAATTGGATCTGATGCATATATCAAAGGCGCTAATAAGATCAAAAATGTTACTGTCAACAGCAATGCAGATGCATCCACTCAAATTGGAGAAGGTTGTGAATTGGTGAATGGCATTATTGGAGTTGGATGTAGGGTTTTTTATGGTGTCAAAGCAGTGCGATTCTTCATGGCATCTCATTCGCAATTGAAATACGGAGCAAGGTTGATCAATTCTTATTTAGGGAACAATGCAACTATATCATGTTGTGAAGTACTCAATTCCTTGATTTATCCTTTTCATGAGCAGCATCACAACAACTCATTCCTTTGTGCTTCACTCTTAATGGGTCAAACCAATATGGCAGCTGGAGCAACGATTGGCTCCAATCATAATTCAAGAGGCGCAGACGGAGAGTTGGTTGCTGGAAGGGGCTTTTGGCCTGGATTGTGCGTAAGCTTGAAACACAATTCAAAATTTGCGAGTTTTACTTTGCTCGCTAAAGGCGATTTTCCATTTGAGTTAAATATTCCAATTCCTTTTTCATTGGTCATCAATGACTACAGTGAAAATGAATTAAGGATTATTCCCGCATATTGGTTTCAATACAATTACTATGCATTACAGAGAAATGAGTGGAAATATAAAGACAGAGATGCACGAATTGATCGAGAATTAAATTTTGAATACAAGAGTTTAGCTCCTGAT
>CAYFLQ010000224.1:0-3230 GCA_964344065.1 uncultured Sphingobacterium sp.
GGTGGAAAGCCATGCAGATTTGTATGAGCTCTTCTTCAATGAAAACAAGGAAGTGTTTAAAACAGCCTATCCTATGTTTTCCAGTAGAATCGACAAATTTGAACAAGCTCCTCAACAATCTCCCTATCATGATTATGGATTAGGAGTATTGTATTTGAGCAAGGCAGCTATTGCGATCCGTTTTGAGAAAAATCTGGAGGCTGCATGGGATTTCAGAAAGGCATATCTGTATTTCAAGGACAACAGAAAGAAATTTCCCAATTTCAGTCCCAACAATGTGTATTTCGGTTTGCTCACAACCTTGCTTGGATCTGTTCCCAATAATTATCAATGGTTATTGAACATCATCGGTATGCCTGGTGATATCAATGGCGGAATTTCAATGGTCAATACATACATCCAAAGCAAAGACGCCAACAGTAAGGTTGCTCGCAATGTTGCATTACTGATTTATCCTTACCTGGTTGTTATTTTCGAAGGAAATAAAAGCAAGGCTCTGGAATTTTTAGAAAAAACTGAATTTGATTTTAAGCGAAATCATCTTCATGCCTATATGGCTACCAATCTTTACTTAGCCAATCAACAAGCAGTTCGTTCTGTGCAAATTGCAGAAAACATTGTGAAGACGGATGCATATACGGACGTTCCTTTTTGGAATTATGAAAAAGGATTCGGATACCTGAACCAATTGAAGCTGGATCAATCAGAACAAGAATTTTTGCGCTTTGTTCAAGACTTCAAGGGTAATTTTTACGTGAAAGATGCATATGAAAAATTAAGCTGGATTGCATATTTAAGAGGAGATCAAAAAAAAGCTCAGGAATACCGTAACCTGGTTTTGCAAAAAGGAACCGATGTCCCAGATGCTGATAAGATGGCCATGCGAAATGCAGAAATGGGCACATGGCCGAATCTATTGCTGCTGAAGGCACGGTTGTTAAGTGATGGCGGTATGTTCAAAGAGTCACTCGATGGGTTAAAAGGTAAATCAACAGATGATTTCCAATCAGCATCTGATAAGGCTGAATTTGTATATCGACTGGCTAGAAATTATGATCTGATGGGGGATAAAGAATTGGCTATTAAATACTACAATGCTGCCATAACGTTTGGCAAAAACCTTCATGATTATTTTGCTGCCCGATCAGCACTTCAAACAGCATTCATTTTCGAGGAAAGAAAAGACTATGATAAAGCCAATACTTATTTCAAGACTGCTTTATCTATGAAAGAATATCCCTACAAAAATTCCATTGATCAAAAAGCAAAATCTGGAGTGTATCGGTGCAGCATGGCTTCTAGAGCTACTGTTGGAAAGCAAGTGACGGATTGATATTCTTTCTCAATACCAGGTTTTCTAACAACAAGATCTTGTCGTATGTAGGCGCATAGAAATTGTAATTCACAATATTTGCTCTAAGTGTCAGATTGGTCAGGAACGTTGCTAAAAAATAGGGAGCCCTGGCTTGAAAAATAGAAAATTTGTGTTGATCAATCATCCTGATTTCTTGCATTTCTCTTGAGGTTAACATATTGGGGTGCTCTCCCAATCTTAACAATGAAGTCTGAATGATCACTTTCTCTAAAGGTGACTTGGCTTTTGCTAAAATGCTTTTCAGATCTGCAACAATCGCAGGTTTGTACTGCTCTAATTCAGGTATGTGAAACGCATACATGAGTCGAGTTAAGTTATACAGAATCACAGAGGACTTCCCATAATACTTTGAAATAAAAATGGGGTTTTTCATGTATAAACGTTCTCTG
Organism: uncultured Sphingobacterium sp.; assembly: GCA_964344065.1. Lineage (GTDB taxonomy): Bacteria > Bacteroidota > Bacteroidia > Chitinophagales > Chitinophagaceae > Pollutibacter. Next base: position 1,765 of record CAYFLQ010000224.1, read on the forward strand.
ACCATTTCACTTATCAATGCCAGTGTAGCAGAATCATTGACATTCCGTGGGAGCTTCTTCTCATAATTAAAATATAAAACATTGCATTGTACTGAAAAATCAAAGTCAACCGGCATCTTGATGCCAAAGTAGGTTGTATAGGCTTTGTAATTTCTGAACCGCTTATAGGTAGTCCATGACTTTCTTGTTGGAATGCCCATATTACTGGCCGTCAGCAATCTTTTCTTGACATAGGCATTTATAGAATCATTGTTCTCTTGCAGCATCAAGAGCATGACGGTATCATCTGCATCTTCCCCAAACTCAAGAATTGTTGAGAGGTGCTGTAATACAAATGAATGTGGTAGCACCTTGCTTCCTGTTGGCCAAAAATGATAGAGTGGAAGGCTGTCTTTGTTTTGATAAAATCTAAACGCTTTTTTGCTTCTGCTTAGAATCGAGTCAATGATATTTTGATGCGCAGGGCTCAATTTTTCTCTCAGTTGCTTAAGTGTGAGATTTCCTATCGCAGTAAAAAAGATATTATTGTCTGGTTTGTAATTGTGTGGCCATGTAATGGCACCTCTGAAACTGGTAAAGGTGCCCGGATAAAATTCGCCTCTCTCTTTTACTTGATCTTTTTCAATGTCTGATACCAATAAGGATATGATAGAATCTGTATTGATTTCCTGGGCTTGTAATTTGCTCAAGATCGACACACAACAAATGGATATTGCAATCAATATACTCTTCATCTTATTGTATTCTAGGTAGCTTCCATGTCATAGCAAGCCATTTTAAAAACAAACTAGGTTTTTCCATATCAATGATCAATTGCTTTCTTTCAAAAGATGTTAAATCAACATGCGTTCCATGTGTTTTTTGAAATTTGATCCATTCGTCAATGGCAACCAAGCTCCTTGCATTGATGGAATTGATGATGATGGAGAATTTCTCCTGTTGATCCTTCTTGTATGGTAAAGCAGCGATCAGATGATTCATGTTTCTGACCTTATCAATAAATTTTTCTCTGAGCTTGTTGAAATCCTTACAGGTATTGGGAATGGTAACAATTCCGTCTCTACTGTCTTTGTACACATCAAAAAGATCGTTTCCCAACTGATACAATCCGCCTACTTCATTCAACACTTCTATCATTTGCTGATCAGCAGTTTCATTCAATATTTGATGGTAGATGATTACGGATACTGCACCTTTTTTATATGTGATCTCTTCTAGCAATGCATTGTCTATGGAAGTTGAAGTCTGAGCAGCTGTGGCAACCTGCAAATCCAATACATCTTTGGATGCTGCGATGTAGGCAGTTTTGTTGGGTACTTGCTCTATGAGAAATGTTTGAATCTCTTTCACAACTTTCTCAGCAAAGATGTTGGCTTTATAATTGGCTGGATCAAAAGTTAATTGAGTGATTTTTTCAATAGGCAGATGATACACATCAAACAGATCATCTCCAAGCGGTGTTAGAA
>CAYFLQ010000225.1:0-3202 GCA_964344065.1 uncultured Sphingobacterium sp.
AAGCAGCTACATGATGGTCTTTTAATTTTTCTTTCAATGCATCTAAATCATTGAATGGGATCACTTCAAAGCCTGGCATAAAGGGACCAAATTTGCTATATGCTGAGGGATCGGTGCTAAAGGATACAATGGTACTTGTTCTTCCATGAAAATTTTCCGCACATACAATGATTTTGGCTTTGTTTTCTGGAATGCCTTTTTTGGTATAGGCCCATCTTCTGGCCAGCTTGATACTTGTTTCAACAGCCTCTGCACCAGTATTCATGGGCAACAACTTATCAAATCCCAATAAGTTGGTAATGTATTGTTCATATTCACCCAACTTGTTGTTGTAAAATGCTCTTGATGTGAGAGTAAGTGTAGAAGCTTGATTGATCAAGGCTTCAATGATAGTAGGATGACAATGACCTTGATTTACAGCAGAGTACCCACTTAAAAAATCATAATATTTTTTTCCTTCTACATCCCACATTTCACATCCTTTTGCTTTTGAAATGACAACCGGGAGTGGGTGATAGTTATGCGCACCGTATTTTTCTTCTAGTTCAATATAATATGATGGGTTCATGAATTAAATGTTTAGTTGACAGATGTAGGTTGACTGTTAACTGTTAACCGTCAACTGTTAACAAGTAAAATTTAGTTTTGAAAAATAGAGAAGTAGGCCTAGTGATTCAGTAAATCCAGGTTCAGAGATAAATGAGAATATTGACTTCTCGTTTGCATGGTGTGAAGGTACAAAATATTGTCAATCCAAGTGCATTGAATCTCATGTGCAATCAATTGGATGATTTGGCGCTGATCAGGTTTATTTCAAAGGACTTCTCAAAGATATTTTTATAGTTAGGCAGATCCTTAAAAATGCCATACAATGTTGATCCAGTGCCAGTCATAGAGGCATACAGTGCACCCATTTCGTATAGTTTCTCTTTCGTTAGCTTTAAAATGGGATGGGTTGAAAAAACTGTGTTTTCAAAATCATTGATCAGTTCTTGCTTCCATTGTTCGATGGGCAGCCCTACAATTTCTTTACATGTTTTGTTTGGAACATGAGGTTGTATGTTTCTAAATGCATCAGCAGTTGAGACATGTATACCTGGACTAACCATCAATAAATGGTATGGTGAAAGATCTATTGAAAGCTCTTTCAATTCTTCACCTCTTCCGGTTGCATAACAGGGTTTGTTTTTAATGAAAATGGGACAATCACTCCCCAACTCGAGAGCATATGCGCGCATTTTATCTTCACTTACATCAAGTTTGAACATTTCATTCAATAGTTTAACCATGAATGCTCCGTCTGCAGAACCGCCGCCCATACCCGCGCCCATGGGAATTACTTTATGAAGATGTATCTGGACTCCTGAGATGGCTGGAAAATCTTTTTTTAGGAGATGATATGCTTTTAGGCAAAGATTTTTTTCGATGGAACCTTGAACGGGTTTGCCACTTATAGTGAGGGTTGCTTCATTTGACTTTGAATCTTTGATGGTTTCTAACACATCAAACAATGGAATAGGATAAAATACAGTATCCAGGTCATGATACCCATCTGCTCTTTTAGATGTGATGCGCAGCCCAAGGTTGATTTTAGCATTGGGAAATACAACCATCTATTTATTTTTTTCTGGCATTGATTTCATCGCGGATTGCAATGGCCCTGATATAATCTTCTTGCTCAAGTACTTCATTGAGTAAATTATTCAATTCTTCAAGTGACATGGATCTCAAATCTGAGCGAACAGATTCATTTTCTGAAACTTGTTGTGCGGATACTTCTTCTGTATCCGGATTTTCTACTCCTGCGATGTCAAAAATATTTTCGTAGATGTAAATTGGACAGCCAAATCTTACGGCCAACGCCAGTGCATCCGACGTTCTTGAATCTATTTCAACGGTATCTGATTCGCTGCTGCAAAGCAGTTTTGAATAAAAAATTCCTTCTTGTAAATCAGATATGATGACTTCATGAAGATCAATGGTAAAGGCCATCATGAAATTTTTCATGAGGTCATGAGTTAGTGGACGTGTGGGCTTCATTCGTTCGAGCGCAACCGCAATGGCCTGTGCTTCGAATCCTCCAATTACAATCGGAAGTTTCCTTAAGCCATTTACTTCGCCCAATACCACTGCATAGGAATTTGTTTGTGTGATGGAGTGGGAGAGCGCAACAATTTCCAATTCGATCTTCTTCATACTAGGCTCTAAATTACATCAATTTTATCCTAGATTTTTCACCGCTTCAATGATCTTGGGCATTACCTGGAAAGCATCCCCTACAATACCATAATCAGCAGCTTTAAAAAATGGTGCCTCTGGGTCATTGTTGATTACGACAATGGTTTTGCTTCTATTCACACCCGCCAGATGCTGGATAGCACCAGAAATGCCTACGGCTATGTATAAGTTAGGTGAGATGGCTACTCCAGTTTGTCCAACGTGTTCATGATGTGGACGCCAATTTGCATCAGCAACCGGTCTGCTGCAGGCAGTTGCGGCACCCAATGCTTTTGCAAGCTCTTCAATCATTCCCCAATTTTCTGGACCTTTCAAGCCTCTGCCGCCACTAACTACGGTTTCTGCATCAGTAAGCGAAATGCTTCCTTCGTTCTTTTTAGATTCTAATATGGAAATGCTACTAGAAGGGATTGCTATATTGGATTCTATCACTTCTGCAGGTGCTTCAGATAATGCAACCGCTTCAAAAGCATTTGCATTCAGTGTGATGATTTTGCATGGAGTATGAATGGTTACATCTGCAAATGCCTTGCCGGAAAAAACAGATTTTCTGATGGTAAACTCGTTGCTAGTGTTTGGTTAAGCTATCACTCCAGTCACCAAACCCGCTTTCATTTTTACAGATAATCGCGGAGCCACTGCTTTTCCAAAAAGCGAGTTGCTAAAAATAATTACCTGTGCATGCTCTTGTGTGCAAATATCATGTAACAGCTTTGATGCAGTTTTATTATCTGAAATAGCTGATCCAATATTGGATTGATGAATGACTTTTTTCACACCATAGTTTCCCAACTGAGTCAAGGTATCTGTTGTAGATCCCAGCACCAGCGCAATGGTTTCCAAATTCAATTGCTTTGCTAAGGCAACACCATATGAAATGGCTTCGAGGGATTGCTTTTTTATCTTACTATCTGACTGTTCGGTGATGATGAGTACTGACATAAATAAAATTTAAATGGCTTTT
>CAYFLQ010000226.1:0-1232 GCA_964344065.1 uncultured Sphingobacterium sp.
CGATGTCTGTCCAACCACCTTCTATCTTGGTGATGAACTCATCCAATCCAACAAAATCAGCTCCGGCTGCATTAGCTTCTGCTTCTTTGTCGGGTGTGCAAAGCACCAATACTTTTTTGGTTTTACCAGTTCCGTGTGGAAGTGTAACCGTACCTCTGATTGCTTGATCAGCTTTCTTTGGATCTACACCCAAGCGGATATGAAGGTCAACCGAACTATCGAATTTTGTTGTATTTACTTGTTTTACAAGTCCAGATGCCTCTGCAAGTGAATAAACTTTTTTATCATCCACTTTGCCGGCAATGGCTTTTCTTTTTTTAGTGATTCCCATCTTGATTCAGATTTAAGCTGTGATCAATTAATTTTCCCAAGGGGCTTTACCTTCAACTGTAATACCCATGCTTCTTGCTGTACCAGCAACCATGCGCATAGCACTGTCTACTGTGAAGCAATTCAAATCGGGCATCTTGTCTTTTGCAATCGCCTCAACCTGTGCCCAGGTAACCTTACCAACTTTAGAGCGGTTAGGTTCTTTGGAACCACTTTGAAGTTTGCTTACCTCCAACAATTGTACTGCTGCAGGAGGAGTCTTGATAACGAAATCAAATGATTTGTCTGAGTATACTGTAATGACAACAGGTAATACTTTACCCATCTTGTCTTGCGTCCTGGCATTGAACTGCTTACAGAACTCCATGATGTTTACACCTTTGGAACCAAGAGCGGGACCAACAGGAGGTGCAGGATTGGCTTGACCGCCTTTTACCTGCAACTTTACATAGCCAGAAATTTCCTTAGCCATATGTTTGTTTTTTTTGGTGATAACGTCCGGTCAATTGACAGGACTCCCAAAATCCTTTCAAAAAAAGAACTTTCGATTGGGGCGGCAAAGGTAGGTGAGAATCTTCAATTAGCCAAGCAATTTTTATTGCCAGTCATCCCCTCTGATGGCTCCTTGAACGACGGGGCCGATTTAGTGGATTAAATCTCGATAAAATACTGATAACGAATGCAAAAGAGTATACATTAATATGTAATTTGAACCCATCATTACACACTCAATTAAAATTCAAACAAGATGGCAACTACCAAAAAATCAAAGAAAAAGGCTGCTCCTAAAAAAGCAGTGAAAAAAGCAGCAAAGAAAAAAGCAGTAAAGAAAGCTGTAAAAAAATCTACTCCTAAAAAGTCAGCAAAAAAAGCAACAAAGAAAGTAGCGAAGAAAGCTGCAA
>CAYFLQ010000226.1:1242-3180 GCA_964344065.1 uncultured Sphingobacterium sp.
TTATCAAGCCACAACCCGCTCCAGTTGCTGCTCCAGCACCAGTTGTTGTTGAAGCACCTGCACCAAGCACTGAAGGTGGACAAGGATCATTGTTTTAACACAAACATATTCTAAATAAAAAAAGGGAAGCATTGCTTCCCTTTTTTTATCATTCATCTCTTAGACGATTAAGATATTTTTTCTACCTGCATATAGTTGAGTTCAACAGGCGTAGAACGTCCAAAGATTTTTACCGTTACTTTTAATTTCTTTTTCTCATCATTCACTTCTTCAATCACACCGTTGAAATCATTGAATGGTCCGTCAACAATCTTGATGGTTTCACCAATGATGAACGGCTCACTCATGGTCATTCCACCAGCGTCGCTCATTTCATCAATCTTACCCAACATCTTATTCACCTCAGCTTTTCTCAATGCGATGGGATTTTCCTTTCCAAGAAAATGTATCACATTGGTAGTGTTCTTGATGGCGCTGATGATATCATCATGAAGTTTACCGCCCACACATTCTATCATAACATAACCTGGATAGAAATTGCGTTCACGCATTACTTTCTTTCCGTTCTGCACTTTATATACTTTTTCAACGGGTAGGAATACTTGTTTAATCGCCTTATCCCAACCATTGCGCATGATGTCTTTATCCAAATACTCCTTTACTTTCTTCTCTTTTCCGGAGATGACACGAAGTACATACCACTTGGTATCTTGTTGTGTTGTTATTTCTTCCATTACTTAAACAATGAGTAAACGAATTTAAGTGCAGAGCTGCTGCCGAGGTCCAATACCCAAACAATAGCGGTAATCACCAATGTGGCCACCAATACAATCATGGTAGATTGTTGCAGTTGTTGCCAGTTTGGCCAAGTTACTTTCTCCATCAACTCTTTATAAGAGTCTCTGATATATGATTGTATTTTGTTCATCTTATTGGCTTTTAAAACAACGGGCGATAAAGTTACCCAAAGTTTTCATTTGCACGGGCACTAGGATTCGAACCCAGATCAAAGGTTTTGGAGACCTCTATTCTACCATTGAACTATGCCCGTCTTTAAGAAGCAAAGTACCCAGAGGGTCTCCAGGTACTTTGCTGCTATTTTATTTTTAGTGATCAAACTCAGGAGAGTTCAACCGATAAATCTTACTTAAGGATCTCTGTAACCTGTCCAGCTCCCACTGTACGGCCACCTTCGCGGATCGCGAATTTCAATCCTTTTTCCATGGCGATTGGTTGGATCAACTTCACTTTCAAGTTGATGTTATCACCAGGCATCACCATTTCAGTACCTGCAGGAAGTTCAACTTCTCCAGTTACGTCAGTTGTACGGAAATAGAACTGTGGACGATACTTGTTGAAGAATGGAGTGTGACGTCCACCTTCATCTTTGCTCAATACGTATACTTCACCATTGAACTCAGTGTGAGGAGTGATTGAACCTGGTTTGCAGATAACCATACCGCGACGGATCTGGCTTTTCTCAATACCACGGAGAAGAAGACCTGCATTGTCTCCAGCTTCACCTTCATCCAACAATTTGCGGAACATCTCAACACCTGTAACAGTAGATGCAAGTTTATCTTCTTGCATACCTACGATTTCAACACCTTCACCCACTTTGATTTTTCCACGCTCGATACGACCTGTAGCAACTGTACCACGACCAGTGATCGTAAATACGTCTTCTACAGACATCAAGAATGCGAGATCAACTGGACGAGGAGGCAATGGTACGTAGCTGTCAACCGCATCCATCAATTCGTTTACAGATGCAACCCACTTCTCTTCACCAGCCAATGCGCCAGTTGCAGAACCCTTGATGATTGGAGTGTTGTCTCCATCAAAACCTCTCTTGGTCAATTCCTCACGGATTTCCATTTCAACGAGGTCAAGCAATTCAGGATCATCAACAAGGTCAACCTTGTTCATGAATACAAC
>CAYFLQ010000227.1:0-3177 GCA_964344065.1 uncultured Sphingobacterium sp.
GAATACACGCTTGAAATCCCAGATATAAACATGAACAAAGGGAAAATCAAATCATAGGCATGAAATCCATCCCAAACAGGATGAGTAAATTGATTCGAAAGCGCATTCCAAAACGGATGGTGGGTTGCTTCAGACATGGTGTGAAATATTTCTTCAGCACCGATGATCCAAAACATATCAAACCCACGAAGTGCATCCAATGAATATAAACGCTTGCTCATGGTTTATATTTTTGGTTCCCATCCTTTTTCGTATTCTCTGCTCCAAAGTTTAGAAGCTTCTTTGTCATTTAGTATATGACCATTGCTTGGATCAATTTTTAATGCGCGTCCGGTTCGCTGTGAAATATTTCCCAATTGAACCAATAGTGTACTTTGATGACCACTTAAAATATCCGAATTCAATTTTGTACCACGCTTGATGGCATCAAAAAAGTTTTGAATATGCAATGCGTCAAGTTCCATGCCTGGCCCAGTTCTATCCAATGCATTGGCAGTGATATCATTTTTTACTTCTTTGATCAATTTACTTCTGGTATCAAAGATTTTATAAGAGTTGCCAGATTCAATCAAGAGAGAGCCGGTTTCTCCATAAAATATAACTCCCACACTGCTTCCTTCTGTGCTCTTGCCGTTGCAAGACCTTCCTTCCCAACTGATCAATGTGTTGTTTGCAAATTCAAGATCGATCACTTGTGTATCAGGAGTTTCCCAATCATCTTGGTAACGGTATCTGCCTCCTGCTGAAGTAACACGCGTAGGATAATCAACTCCGAGTCCCCAACGTGCAAGATCAACCATATGTGTTCCGTTGTTCAATGCTTCACCAGTTCCCCAATGCCAGAACCAATGCCAGTTGTAGTGAATGACATTGTCTTTGTATTGTTTGCGTGGAGCTGGCCCTTGCCACAAATCATAATTCAACCATGAGGGAACATCTGCTGGTTTTCCAACACCTATTGATTCGCGGTTATTGGTGTACCAAGTTTTTGCGAAATATGGTCTGCCAATGACACCTGCTCTGAGTTCAGCTATAGCAGCCATCACATTTGGCCAGGATCTGCGCTGGTTGCCCATTTGCAATAACTTATTGTGTTTAGCGGCAGACTTTACAAGCATTTCACCTTCATTAGGATTGTGGCTGCATGGCTTTTCAAGGTACACATGTTTACCTGCAGCAACTGCCAGCAATGCAGCTGGTGCATGCCAATGATCTGGCGCAGTAACAATCAATAAATCCAGTTGTGGATCTTCCAAAGCTTTTCTAAAGTCACCTTCTGCTTTAGGTTTTTTCCCTTGTATTTTATCTATGGCAGCTACACATTTATCCATTGCACGGGTGTCTACATCACATACATACAGCATCTCGCATTCTTTTTGAGAAGCAAAATTGCTGCTTACAGAATACCCTCTGCTGTTTACTCCCATTACTGCGGCTGTAATTTTTTCATTCGAGCCTAGGATGCGACGATACTGACTTGCTGAAAATCCAGGAAGGATGCCTCCGAATGCTATCGCTGCGGAAGCAACAGATGTTTTTTTGATGAAATTTCTTCTTGAGCGACTCATAATGATTGTTTTAGTGATTGAATTATTTGAAGTGCTTTTTTGGTATGAAGTGATGCTGTTTTTTCTATTTCTATGATTGCGCCATTTTTCCTTTTGCTTTCATGTGCAGCCTCCATGAATGTATAGATCTCAATGGTCTCTTTTGCAGATACAGGTGGGATGCCTGTTTGAAAGAATTCTAAGATAACTTGAAGTAAGTTATCGTATCCTTGAAATGGCCCTAGTACCATGTTCCCATTTTCACCATATGCGGTTCCTCCATATTCGTGTTTGCCATTGCGCGTTCCTCTGAAAGTTCCTATTCTTGCATCTTTCCACTCTCCAACTACTACATCTACATCATTTGAAAAAGTTCTTTTTACTTGTTTGCATCCTATCCCCATAACAGTGTATAACAATTCAACTCCATGAATGCCGTACCAGAAAAAATCGGGATGTGTTTGTTCAATGGTAGCAGGACTAAAACAATCTGCACCCAGTACATTTCCAATTTTACCTTTTGCAACTTGTTGTGCGGTTTCCATATATCTAAGTGAAGAACTTGAAAATACAGGTACCTTATAATGCTTAGCTAATTCATATATAGCAATGGTATCAGCCAAAGAAGATGCTACTGGTTTATCAATAAACACAGGTTTACCTGCTTTGAACACTTCCAATGCCTGTTGAAGATGAGGTCTCCCATCATTGGTTTCCAAACAAACAAAATCAACTTTTTCTAAAAGCTCTTTGATCGATCCAACAATTTCAACTCCATATTTTTTCACTTCTTCAGTATAGCCAGGGATCCGTTTTACCGAAGATTCTATATCCGCACTCCCATTGGGGTATGCGGCAACAATTTTAAAATGAGATGCAGCAACATTGTTTGAATTTCCATTCAAAGCTTTTGTAAATGCCACACTGTGTGATGTGTCTAAACCTATAATTCCAATTCGGCCAGATTGGGGGGAAGATGATGCCAATGCTCTAAATGGTGCATGAGAAAGGGTTGCGCCCAATATTAATGTCGATGAAGAGGATATAAAATCCCTTCTTCCCAATTGTTTATTCATGTGGCAACGTATTTTACTACACAGCAATCAGTATAAATTTAATCATATCAATCCAAACAACACGTTTGTAGATCAATGATTTTTATGTTGTTGATTTTTAAACTTTACCTATGATTTGGGCAACATATGCATTAGCTGGATTTTGCTGAACAGCTTGAGTTTCATCCATTTGAATAAGATGACCCTCTTTTAAAACCATCAGACGGTCGGCCCATGAAAGAATTTCGTCTGGGTTATGTGAAACCATGATACAAGTAAATAACTGCTCTTTGAAAATATTTTCCAATACTTGGTGAATGATTTTTTTATTGATGCCATCCAAATTTGAGAAAGGTTCATCTAATAGCAACAGCGATGGATTACCAATCAACGTTTTGGCAAGTGAAATTCTTTGGCGCTCCCCGCCAGAAATCTCATTGGTTCTCCTTCTCATCAAATGATCAATCTTGCAGAGTTGATAGATGGTTTGTGCTGCTTCATCGCTATTTTTATTATGCATGTCAAGAATTTCTTCTACATAATAATTGTTTAACAATTCAAAATGTTGTGATAGA
>CAYFLQ010000228.1:0-3176 GCA_964344065.1 uncultured Sphingobacterium sp.
TCAAGTTGATCTCCCTGTGGTGTATTTTTCTTCACCCGTTTATTGATTAACTCATCAACTTTTAAAAGGTATTGTTTATACTGACTTTTATTTTTAATTACTTTGATATTCATTTCAATTAAAATTTATTTTTCCTGCCTTGATTTTGTCATATGCTCTGTGTTTGCCAAACCATTTGATTTGAACAACTTTCAATTCATTGAAATTGGTTACACCGGATTTTTGCATAGTATGATACCAAACTTTTAATGCTGCTGATGCATCCCGGTGTTTTTGACAATATTCCAAGATCGTTTTTCTGGAAATAATATTAAACATAAAAGTAGTAAAAGTTTACTTATAGAAAACATTTACCAATGTCTATTTTTTTGAAAAACAGATCAAGATTACTTCAACAGTTTAATACAGTCTTTTACTCCTTTTACTTAGACATTTTTAACTTTTTTGCTGCTAATTTCCTTTTGTTTTCTTCTACCCTGAATGCTACAATGTCTTTGATCAGTTTTTTGGGGATGGATTTTCCATGTGGAAACTGAATGGTCGATTTAGAGGTAACAAATGCTCCGAGAGACGCGGCAAATTCTTTGAGCGCTGATGGCATGGGATAGATGGCCATGTGTTTTTCCCAGTTGGCATAATAGACTACAATGCCATGTAATTTTATAGCGGGCATACCATAGCTCATACAAGATTCAGCCCCTTTTGCAGTTGCTATGATGGTTTCGTGTAGCGAAATAAATTCTTTTCTCTGTGCAGGTGGAATCGCTTTGATGTAACCTTCAACCGTTGTGATTTTTGTATCCTTCATGATTCTAAATTACGGCATTGTGATGAATCCAACATAGACTCCATCTTCACGAATTTCTATGGGATATACTTTCATATTGTATCCTTCGCCTGTTACATTGTATCCATTTTTCAAAGCAAACTTAAAGCGGTGCAGAGGACAAACAGCATTTCCTTGAGCATCAATGTAACCCATCACCATCTTTGCACCTGCATGCGGACATATAGATTGATAGGCGTATAAATGATCTTTAAACTTGGCAATGCAAATTGTTTTATCAGCAATTGTGATTTGAATGATGTCGTATTTCCCAAAATCAATTGCTTCTTTCGAAGGCGCAATCAAATGCCATTGATATTCTTTAGAAAGCATCATATTCAAATCCAAATCCTGTTTTATAAGGGTATCGTTTTGTATACATATTTCTTACCAGATTCAGGAGTGTAATTCTAAAGCGATCAATATCTCTTCTTTCAATGGCAGAAATGAATACACAAGAAGAATGGGTATCATTCTCCCATCTTTTCTTCAATTCATTGAGTAAGCCTTCTTTAACATCAGCCTCCAACCATTCGTCGTATGTATTTTTTTCATACATATCCATTTTATTGAAGACCGTGATACATGGTTTATCGCCACAACCCAATTCTCTAAGCGTGGTATTTACAATTTTCATTTGATCTTCATACATAGGATGCGAAATATCAACGACATGCAAGAGGATATCGCTTTCTTTTACTTCGTCCAATGTACTTTTAAAACTCTCAATCAAATGATGGGGAAGTTTTCTAATGAATCCTACTGTATCACTCAATAGAAAAGGTGTGTTTTCGTATACAATTTTTCTGGTAGTAGTATCTAGGGTGGCAAACAGTTTGTTTTCAGCAAGCACATCACTCTTGCTCAACAAATTCATGATGGTTGATTTACCAACATTGGTATATCCCACCAGTGCAACGCGAATAAATTCACCCCTATCTTTTCTTTGTGTGAAGGCTTGCTTCTCAATTTCTGTTAATTTCCTCCTGAGCAAAGAGATTTTTTCTCTTACAATCCTTCGGTCGGTCTCAATTTCTGATTCACCGGGTCCGCGTGTCCCAATACCACCTCCCAATCTTTCCAAGTGTTTCCACATACCTCTTAAGCGGGGCAATATATATTGGTATTGAGCAAGTTCTACCTGTGCTTTTGCCTGAGCGGTTTTTGCACGACGTGCAAATATGTCGAGAATCAAATCGCTTCGATCGATTGTTTTGATATTGGTTGCTTTCTCGATATTGGTGATTTGTGCACCGGTGAGTTCATCATCGAAAATCAGCACACGTATATTTTTACCTGCAGCGTACTCTCTGATCTCTTCTAATTTTCCTTTGCCGATATAGGTCTTGGCATCTGTGTGCTGTAATTTTTGGTAGAATGTTTTTACTGCAACTGCTCCAGCTGTACTGGCAAGAAATGCCAATTCATCAAGATATTCTTGAACTTGGTGATCTGTTTGTCCTTTGTGAACGACTCCAACAAGGATAGCCTTTTCCTCTTCTTTGAATAGATTGGTTTTGTCTAGCAATGCTTTCTAGTTATAATCCGCTCAAACAAAGTCCGAATGAATAAGGATGCACAATAGGACCAAATCCTTGCTTGATATAATCCGTGACGGTATAGCTTGCGAACAGGCTCATGTTGCCATATCCTGCTCTTGCGGTAAGTGCAAAGCGAGATGAATTGAAGTATTTTTTATCTCTGATCTTCTGAAAATATCCACCCACCTGATTTTGATCAAGGTCAATCTTCGATTTAACTTTTGCATCAATGGCAGTTCCCACTTTGATGCCCAAAGCAAATTTCCATCCACTGTTCATATTATCAGGCTTTGTAGAATAGCGCAGTTCCAATGGAACTTCGAGATAAGATGTGACAAGTTTGTTTTTTTTGTATTTGATGGTAGTGCTATCAGATTTGAAGATTATTCCTGTTTTGGATTTGATATCTATGATTGTTTTTTTGAAGTACATATTATCACTGCCCACACCCGGACCAATACCTACGCTTAATCTTGGATCAGTTTTGAAAGGGAAATCAAATAAAAAGTACGCATTGAATGTTTTGTTGAAACCCCTCAAGGTAAGATCTCCTTTATTAGCCCAGTTGGCCATGCCGAATTGGAGCATCAGGTGATCAGATGTTCTCTTGGAAAGGTCGAGCTTTTTGAGTTCTTCCTTTGTTCTGGAAATTTTCTTCACTTCTGTATTGGTGGAATCCTGTGCAAATGTGTTCAGGCTGATCAAGCAAAGGAATGTTCCAAATAATAGCTTCATAATCAATATTATGGGATCAAAAGTATTCCCTGTCAGGTTAATGAAAGGTTAATGATTCGGGGGCGAAGTTACAA
>CAYFLQ010000229.1:0-3145 GCA_964344065.1 uncultured Sphingobacterium sp.
TAGCAACATACTTAACTGAAGATGCGGGGATGGTATAAAAATTTACATAGTTTTCTCCTTTCAATACATAACTGGATCTATTAAAATAATGTGCGTTCAAGTCTAATGCAGTGTTAGGTGGAAACTGCAAGGCAACTCCATCTGGTAAGGTAACATCTGTATTTACGTCAGTTCCTCCTCCAAAGAAAATATGGTTCTGCATTTCAGAGAGTGTTGTGAAATTGAGTGTGCCATTGGTGAAACGCAAGTCACGCAGTTCATTTACTTTAGGTAAGAGCAAAGCACTTGTATTTCTGAAACCATATACCACAAAATGGTGGCTATTGGATCTTCCTCTCATTTGCAATCTATTTACAAAAACATCTTGTGTATTAGGTGTATTTTTTCTTACGAAGACTTCGCGTTCAAAATATTTAGGCACATCAAATGGATCAATGATTAATTGAAACCCTTCATTGGCAGCTGGTGCGGGAAGTGGAGTAATATCGGGTAAACATACAGTAGTGTCATTCAGCAAAGTGGTATCAACAGAAACATCTGTTAACTTGGCACCGTTGTTGATCCATCTTTTAATAAACTCAACCTGCCCTTTGGTTAATAACAAACCACCCATGGGCATTTGATTTCCATAATTACTCGTGTGATGGTTGGCCGTACATTCAATTTTATGGTAAAGCAAACTATTCTCAGCATCAAACGGCTTAACCAACTGTAGTTTGTCTGCCAATGCTGTTGCATTTTTGGGAGATTTTCCAACCAAATTGCCAAAGGAGACCCCATTTGAAAGCACCAATCCGTGTTGGGGATAAGTAGCATCATTTGGGCTTGAATGACAACCGCTGATAGCACACGAAACAGTAAGAATCTGATTCTGAATCCTTTCGTATGAAGTGACAATCGTATTGGTACTGTTTTCTGTTTCTGCTTTTTCACAACCTGTAAAAAGCAGCACAGCAATCAAGATTCCCAAAAGCATGAACTTCATCTTCATTTCATGACGATTATACTTCTAAAAGTAATGAATATATCATCACATCGATAGACAAATTAGCATTCTTCACCTTGAATCATTTGATGAAAAGCAGATAACTTTATACATCATAAAACATACTTATGAAAAGATTGAAATACTTGGTTACAATCAGTTACTTATTTTTAATTTCTGCCACAGCCATTTCACAGTCAAAATATTTTATAACTGCAGATCGATTATTCGATGGAATTGAAATGCATTCAAAATGGGCGGTTCTAACAGATGGTTCAAAAATTATTTCCATTGGACCAAAAGATCAGATAAATGTGCCAAAAGACGCCACTACCATTAATTATGGTGATGCAACTATAACGCCAGGCTTAATTGAAGGACATTCGCATCTTTTATTATATCCTTATAATATTACAGATTGGGATACGCAAGTATTAAAAGAAACGGATGCATATAGAACAGCCCGTGCAACTGTTCACGCAAAAAATACATTATTAGCTGGATTCACAACTGCGAGAGATCTTGGAACAGAAGGAGCAGGATATGCAGATGTTGCCATTAAACGTGCGATCAATGAAGGTGTTATCATCGGACCCAGATTGATGGTTGCAGGGAGAGCAATTGTTTCAACAGGATCTTATGGACCAAAAGGATATGATTACGATCAACAAATCATGTTAGGTGCAGAACCGGCAGATGGAAATGATTTAATCAGAGTCGTGAGAGATCAAATTGGTAAAGGAGCAGATTTTATTAAAATCTATGCTGACTACAGATGGGGTGTGAATGGTGAAGACAGGCCCTCTTTTACCTTGGATGAATTAAAATTGATCAATGAAGTAACCAGAAGCAGTGGCAGGGTGATGGTATGTCATGCTAAATCAAAAGAAGCCATCAGAAGAGCAGTATTGGCAGGCGCTGAGACAATTGAGCATGGAGATTTTATTGATGTTGAATTGGGAAAACTCATGAAAGAACACAATGTAACGTATATCCCTACCGTTGCTGCAGTGGATGTGATTTCACAATACAGAGGATGGAAAAAAGGAGTAATGGATCCTCCAGCCAATGTATTGAATAAAAGAAAAAGTTTCAAGGAGGCGATTGCATCAGGTGTTTCCATTGGCATGGGTGGAGATGTGGGGGTTTACCCCCATGGAGAAAATGTGTTGGAAATGGAGTTGATGGTTGAATATGGCATGCAGCCAATGGATGTGTTGAAAGCTGCAACCAGCGTAAATTCCAAGGCATTTCATTTAGACGATAGATTAGGATTTTTAAAACCAGGATATATCTCGGATGTAGTGGTAGTTTCAGGAGATCCCAGTAAAAACATTTCAGCAATTAGAAATGTACTTTTTGTAATGAAAGAGGGAGTGGTACATAAACAAAATAAATAAACAACTATGATTACTGCTCCCACCATAAAATTTTTAAAAGCACTTAAGAGAAACAACAATAAAGAATGGTTTGATAAACATCGAACTGTTTATGAAATTGCTAAAAAAGAATTTTTATTTCAAGTTGAGGAAATACTTGAAAAGCTGAAATCAATTGATCCAACATTGATGCATGTAGAAGCAAAAAAATGTGTCTTTCGCATCAACAGAGATGTAAGGTTCTCTTCGAACAAAGAACCCTACAAAACAAACTTTGGAGCAAGCATCAGCAAAGGAGGAAAAAAAATAGAATGTGCCGGCTATTACTTTCATTTGGAACCAGGCAATTGCTTCTTGGGAGGTGGAGTGTGGATGCCTGAATCTGATACACTGAAAAAAATCCGAATGGAAATCGATTATAATTTCGATGAATTCAAGTCAATTCTTCAAAACAAATCTTTTAAAAAATATTATGAAGGCCTGAATGATGAAGCGAAGCTAAGCAGGCCACCTAGAGAGTATGACGAACATAACCCAGCTATAGAGTTTATCAAATTGAAAAGCTTTACTGCACTTTCCGTATTAGATGATGAAGATATCCTCCTTAAAAATCTTACTTCAAAAATTATACAGCATTTTGAAGCCATCAAACCGCTGATAGATTTTTTGAATAGAGCATTAGATTGATTCAAATACATCACAAAACCACATATAAAACTTTAAAGTTGTTAATAAAACATTAAGTATTTTATTAATATTTGGAATGCGTTATCAGTTGTTA
>CAYFLQ010000230.1:0-3112 GCA_964344065.1 uncultured Sphingobacterium sp.
AATGTGGTTCCTTCAAAAGCAAGTGTATGGTATTACTTCAGAGAGAGAACATATGAGGATATCAAAGCAAATTATGATGCAGGTATCAAGATTGCAGATGGTGCAGCCATGATGTCTGGAACATCAGTGTCTCATCAGATTCTAGGAACTGCATGGCCTGGGCATTTCAATAAACCACTTGCAGAAGCCATGTATGCCAATGTTAAAAAAGTTGGAATGCCTGTATGGGATGATAAAGATCAAGCAATGGCAAGAGCTGTTCAACAACTGGTAGAAGCTCCTAAAAAAGACAACAGTGGAAAACCGATAGATGGATTAAGAAAAGAGGTAGATACCATCAAAGGATCAGTTCCATTTTCTTGGGGAGGTGGATCAGATGATATTGCAGATATTTCATGGAATCTGCCCACCATCGTTTTGCGCTATCCTGCAAATATACCTGGCACCAAAGGTCATCACTGGGCAGATGCCATCGCAATGGCTACTCCCATTGCACACAAAGGATCCACTGCTGGAGCAAAAGCAACTGCAATGACCTTGCTGGATTGTTTTACCAATCCTACATTGATTGCAGATGCAAAAAAATATTTTAAAGAAGTACAAACAAAAGATGTTCAATACAAGCCATTCATAACAGAAAAAGATCCTCCCGCTATTCATTTAAATCAAGGTATCATGAATCAATTCAAGGATCAACTCAAGAAATTCTATTATGATCCTTCTAAATACAATACCTATTTGGAGCAATTGGGAATTGAATATCCAACAGTAAAAAAATAGTGCATCATGAAACAACTATTCAACCGTAGAAATTTTTTAGGTTCTACTGCATTGTTAACAGGAGGCATCGCTTTGCCTTCATTTCAAATCGAAGATGATTTACCTGCATCCATCCGAAATCTCAAGCCAATGATGGATGATGTAGTGCCCATTTCTGTTGCAGAGAGAAAACAACGCATTGCCAAAGCACAGGAGATGATGGAAAAAGAAAAACTGGATGCCATTTTCATGGAAGGAACAACCACCTGTTTTTATTTCACTGGAATGCGATGGGGTCAAAGTGAAAGAACATTTGGTATTGTAATTCCTGCAAAGGGAGATATTGCATATGTATGTCCAAAGTTTGAAGATGATCGCGCAAAGGAGTTGATCAATACTGCCTTTGGATCAGAACTTCGATGCTGGGAAGAGCACGAGAGTCCATATCAAGTCATTTTAAATATTGTAAAAGATCGAGGAGTAAAGTATAGAAGAATTGGAATGGAAGAACGTGTTCGATTTTTTATTGCAGACGGAGTCAGAAAAATTGCCAGCGGTTTTGAAGTGGTTGATGCAACTCCAGTAACTGCAGGCTGCAGAATGTACAAGACCAAATCTGAAATTGCTTTGATGCAAAAGGCAAATGATGTAACGATTGAAGCATATAAAGCAGCATTTGCAACCATCGTTCCTGGTATGTCTCAGTCAACACTATCTATCAATATCGCTGCCGCGTTTAGAAAATTAGGATATAGTGGTGGCGCCAGTGTTCAAGTTGGAAAATATTCTGCATTGCCTCATGGAAGCATTACACCGCAAACAATCAAAGAGGGAGATGTTGTAATGGTAGACGGCGGCACCAGTTGTGAAGGATATGCATCAGATATTACACGCACCATTGTTGTGGGGAAACCAACCCAACGTCAAACCGATGTGTGGAATTTGGAAAAGAAAGCGCAAGACGCTGCTTTTGCGGCCATGAAGATTGGCGCTCCTTGTGAAGTGGTAGATGCTGCGGCAAGAAAAGTAATAGAAGATGCAGGCTTTGCTCAACATTATGGACTACCTGGCCTCCCTCATAGAACGGGTCATGGTATTGGATTAGAAGGACACGAATGGACAAATTTTGTAAAAGGGAATACAACCAAAATTGCGCCAGGAATGTGCTTCAGTGATGAACCTACCATCTCTATACCTGGTGAATTTGGCATTCGTCTTGAAGACTGTGTATACATTGGAGAAGATGGTCCTCACTTTTTTACCAAGCAAAGCATTTCAATTGAACAACCATTCGGATAAATCAATTTTATGATAAAGAAAATCTTATTAAGCCTACTTGCGATTGTATTAATCATTGTCGGACTCAGTTTTACAAGTCGATTTTCTCACCTGAGAAATTTCGCCGCTTGGGGAGTACATACTATTCACGATTACAAAACACATCCCACACGATTGGTGGAAAGTGGCGACCATCCTCAACCATGGTTGTTTGATTCAACGTACAATAAAAAAGAAATCCCAAGTGAATTCATGAATATTATAGATTCAAATGACACACATGCGTTTCTTGTTATACAAAATGGGAAATTGATTTATGAAAAATATTGGGATGGATATGATACGGCAAGATTAAGTGGATCCTTTTCGGCTGCCAAAAGCATCATCTCATTGCTTATTGGAATTGCATTGGATGAAGGAAAATTAAAATCGATTGAAGAGCCAGTATCCAATTTTATTCCTCATTTTAAAACCAATGGACTCGATAAAATTAGAATCAAGGATTTGCTGACCATGAGTTCTGGAACCAATTATAATGAAGCAGACAAAGGATATTTCAGTTTGAATGCAACTGCTTATTATGGGGATGATATGGAGTATTTAATGACTATGATGGAGAAAAAAGAAGAGCCCGGAGTATATTGGCAGTACAGAAGCGGAGATACTCAGGCCCTTGGGTTGATTGTTGAAAAACTTTTTAATCAATCGATTTCAACACTTGTTTCAGAACGATTCATGAAGCCAATGGGTGCTGAATCAGATGCTCTTTGGTTATTGGATGGCTCTAAAAAGCATGAAAAAGCATTTTGCTGTTTTAATGCAGTGGCAAGAGACTATGCCCGGTTTGGCCAATTGGTATTGAACAAAGGAAAATGGAACGACAAACAAATTGTTTCAGAAAAATATATCAATGAGGCAACAACCCCAGCTACTTATTTGAAAGATAGACAAGAAAATGACAACCCTGTAGACTTTTATGGTTATCAATATTGGATGGTCAATCACAGTGGAGTTCATGCTATTGCACAAAACGGATTGTTTGGTCAGTATGTATATATTATTCCTGAAAAAAATG
>CAYFLQ010000231.1:0-3083 GCA_964344065.1 uncultured Sphingobacterium sp.
TCGTAATGAGTGGCATCAGACCTACCGGTTTTTTGCATTTGGGTAATTATTTCGGGGCCATGAGGAACTATGTGAAACTACAGGATGAATATACTTGTTTCTTCATGGTTGCAGATTTACATGCACTTACAACTCATCCAGATACCAAGGAGCTTAAAAACAATGTACACAGGGTACTCGCTGAAAATATCGCATGTGGAATTGATCCAGACAAAGCAGCTTTGTATTGCCAAAGCCATGTTCGTGAAACATCAGAATTATATCTTTATTTAAATATGCTTGCATATTTAGGTGAACTGGAAAAGACAACAACATTCAAAGAGAAAGCGAGATTACAACCAGACAATATCAATGCAGGTCTGTTGACATATCCGGTTTTACAAACAGCTGATATCATCTTGCATCGGGCTACTTGGGTGCCAGTTGGAAAAGATCAGGAACAGCATTTGGAAATGGCAAGGAACTTTGTGAACAGGTTCAACCGCCGATATGGAGAGGTATTCCCAGAACCCATGGCATATAATTTTGGTGAGGATCTGATCAAGGTCCCCAGCCTCGACGGCACTGGCAAAATGAGTAAAAGTGAAAATCAACTTGCAACACTTTATTTGGCTGATTCAGATGATATCATCAGAAAAAAAGTCATGAAAGCAAAAACGGATAGTGGTCCTGCTGAACCGAATAGTATCAAACCAGATTATATAGAAAATATTTTTCAATTGATGCGTCTTGTCAGTTCTAATGAAAAGGTCGAGCAGTATGAAAAAGCATTCAATGAATGCACGATCAGATATGGTGACATGAAAAAGCAACTGGCAGAAGATATGGTTGGTTTTATTGCACCGATCCGCGAAAAAGCAGAAAGCATCAGAACGAATGAAAAGTATCTGAAAGAAATCATGGAAAAAGGGGCAGCGAAAGCAATCGAAAGTGCATCTGCAACCATGAAGTTGGTTAGAGAAGTCATGGGGCTTCGTTATTGATAAAAGGATATCCACATAATCAAAAAAAAGTACATCCAATTCTTGGTTTTTGAAAATGAATATGTACTTTGAACGCCGATCAATAAAGGGTTAGAATAAGTTACCTATGGCCAAAGCTAAGAAACCAAAACATGTTGCCATTGCAGGAAATATCGGTGCGGGCAAGACCACGCTTACTGAATTGCTGAGCAAGCATTATAGATGGATACCTCAATTTGAAGATGTAGATCAAAATCCCTACTTGTATGACTTCTACGAAGACATGCCAAGGTGGAGTTTCAATTTGCAGATATATTTTTTGAACAGTCGTTTAAATCAGCTGATTGAGATCAGCAAAGGTACCGAGACTGTTATCCAAGATCGCACCATTTACGAAGACGCTTACATCTTTGCTCCCAATCTTCATGAAATGGGATTGATGAGCAAAAGAGATTTTGATAATTATTTCGATTTCTTCCAGAACCTAAGGCAAATGGTCAAGCCGCCAGATTTGATGATTTATCTGCAGGCATCTGTTCCAACACTGGTAGGGCAGATTCAAAAACGTGGCAGGGAATATGAAGAGAATATTCGCTTGGATTATTTAAAAAGACTCAACGAGTTTTACAATAAATGGATCGATGGGTATAAAGAAGGTCCTTTGCTAGTTATCAATGTTGATGAAAATAAATTTGCAGAGAACGAGGAAGATCTTGGTAAGATCATTGCAAAAATTGACGCACAACTCTACGGATTGTTCTAATCAATCTACAAATACTTCGAAATTACTGTTTTGAGGAACTGGGTGTAATGTGGAAGAAAGTTCCAGTAGCTTCCACACGGCTGCTCTTCCAACAGAACCAAGACCGAGTGAATACTCATTCACATAAAGATCAATATGTTGTTGCATAACCTCCGGCTTCATGGTTTGTGCATGTTCTTTCACGAAAGATGATAATTCGGATTTATTTTGAAATGCATACTCGAGGCTTCTCTTGATGACCCTGTTTATTTTTCTTAATAATGCAAGGTCAAAGTGTCTTTTTGCAATGATGCCTCCCAATGGAATTGGAAACCCTGTAGTGTGCTCCCATGTGTCTCCCAAGTCTTCCAATTTATGCAGACCTTTTTCTGCGTAAGTGAATCTGTTTTCATGAATGATGATCCCAGCATCTGCCTGTCCTTGTATAAGCGCTTCTTCAATTTGATCAAATGGAAGAAAAATTTTATTGTGAAAATCTGCATGTGCAAGATGAAAAAGTAAATGCGCCGTGGTATAAGCACCTGGAAGAACAATGGTGCTATTTTCCGGCTTCAATTCTGATAGATGAAGATGTTTTTTGGAGACAAACAATGGACCAACACCTTTACCTAATGCGCCTCCAGCATCCAATACCCGATAATGCGGGAATAATCTCGGAAGTGCACCATAGCTTACTTTAGAAATATCAAGCACACCTGTAATGGCTAATCTATTGAGCGTCTCCACATCTTCCAATCTCAACTCGAAGCTCAATCCCTCTGTATCAATTTTTCCATGGATCATGGCATCAAAAATGAAGGTGTCATTTGGACAAGGTGATATGCCTAAGCTCAGTTTCATGTGCAATTATAGATTTGATATGAACGCTTTTGTTGATGTAGCAACGGCTTGTAAGGCTGCATCTATTTTCCAGTTGCTTTTATTTCTTTCTCCCACATAATTCGATACTGCTCTAATTTGAATAAAAGGAAGATTTTTCATCAAGCAACAATAATGAAAGGCAGCTCCCTCCATCGTTTCAAGCATTGGATTGTACATTGTCTTATACTGATGGATTCTGTGTGATGAAGTGGAAATTTCATTCACCGTTATTCCTACTACTTTTTTCAATTGAATGCGATCTAGTAATGCTTTGTGCGGGTTGACCAAACCTTTGCTGGTGAAAGGTTTCTCATTTTCGTTGACCAAGTTTAAATCAAAAATAGATTGAAATGATCCGTTTTCTTCCGCACCTACGTCTCCCATGTATTCCGTTTCAATGGACATGACCTCTCCAAGTGAAATATTGTTTGAAAAACAACCTGCAATACCAATTTGAATAGCCAAGTCTGGTTTGTGATGTCCAATGCTGTCCAGTA
>CAYFLQ010000232.1:0-762 GCA_964344065.1 uncultured Sphingobacterium sp.
ATATAAAGAAATTGCACACCTTGATAATGTCAATTTTAGCAATAACACTATCTGGGAAGGCGATCTAACCGATGGCTCAACATTTAAGTTCGGAAATAAAAAAGGAAAACAATTTATTAGAGAAGCATCAGAACTATTTGGAATTGAGGACTCGCAATATGATTTTTTAATTTCCTCACACAACATTGAACATTTAGCCAACCCATTGAGAACAATCCAAGAATGGAAAAGAGTAGTAAAACCTAATGGATACTTTTTATTTATTGTACCCAACAAGGAGGGAACCTTTGATCACAAAAGGCCTGTCACCACTTTCGAACATCTACTCAATGATCTTGAAAACAACACCAACGAGTCAGACGAAACCCATTTCAATGAAGTGCTACAGTTACATGATTTGTCAAAAGATCCTGGAGGCTTAAATGCTGAAGATTTCAAAGCAAGAACTTTAAAAAACATAGAAAATAGATGTGTTCATCATCATGTATTTAACCTAGATCTTCTTGAGAAAATAGCAAAACATTCAGAAATTGAGATAATTGCACTAACTACATTTTCAAAAATGCATCTCGTTTTGTTTGGACAAAACTTAAAATGATTTTATGCGTATACCTAATTTAAAAAATATCATTTTTAAACCATCCCCGTATCGAAAAGTTGGCATTGGCTGGATGAAAGAAAAAATAATAAAACATAGTGATTCAAGTCATTTAAAGAAAATAAATGCATGTGGCGAAACGATTCACTATGCCAGCAATGAAG
>CAYFLQ010000232.1:772-3077 GCA_964344065.1 uncultured Sphingobacterium sp.
ACTCATTCACTGCCTTAAAGAAATCTTTTTTGATGAAATATATAGATTTGAAACTTCAAATAAAACTCCTATTGTTATTGACTGCGGGGCACATATAGGGATGAGCATCCTAAGTTTTAAACAGCAGTATCCAAACTCTACCGTTATTGCATTTGAACCTGACTTAAAGAATTACACCTTATTACAAAAGAATATTGATCAATGGGGATATAACAATATTCAAGCATTTCAAAATCCTGTTTGGAACGCAAATACAGAGATTATATTTGAGGCATCTGGAGCAATGGGAGGAAAAATTTCAAATGAATTGGAAAGGAACTACAACAGTTTGACATTAAAAGCTCTCAGATTATCAGATTTTTTAGACAAAGAAATAGACTTCTTAAAAATTGATATAGAGGGGGCTGAATACGAAGTCATCAAAGATTGCAAAAGCAAACTGCACTTTGTCAGAAACCTATTTGTGGAATTTCATTCAACATTTGAAGACCAGTTTAAGCTAACAGAGATATTGAATATTTTGAATGAAACAGGATTTAATTTCTATATCAAAGAAGCAAACAATGTTTTCCCGACTCCCTTCACTAAAAAGAAAATCAATACCCCATTCGATCTTCAGCTTAATATATTTGCATTTAGAAATTAGAAAGAAAGAGCTCCAAACCTTTTCTTTTTCCCTCATCCAAAGGATAACTTAAATTTTTCCTGATGTAGGTTTGAATGTCATACGAGCTGACAGCTACCCCTGATTTTGTATCAAATTCGTGAATTCCTTTTGAAAATACGTTATTCAAATTATCCTCAAAATTGGCATCATACTCCTTCAAACTCACCCATACCGCAAAGACAAATGGTAAGCCAGTCATTTCTTTCCAGCCCAATCCCAAGTCATATATATATGAAAATTTCGATCTGTTTTGCAAAGCCCTGTCCCCTATGATTAAACCAGCCGTTTTGCCTTTGATCTTTTCAATGTATGAATCATCCTCCGCTGAAATAAATTTCACCTCCTTCTTCCAATGTTTTTCGAATAACAGCTTGCAGAGCAAGACAGAAGTCCTTGACTGATAGTCCAAATAAACCTCTTCAATTTCCTCCATGGGCACTTCACTGAAAACTGCCACGGAAGCAACTTCGCCCTCAGTTCCAATACAATAATCCGAAATGATATGATAGTTGCCCAAACTTGGTAAGGCCCCAACCGGGACCAACCCTATATCGATCCGGTCATCCTTCAATAATTTTACCAAGTTGGCTGGATAATCCAGAACGAGCTCAATCTGATCTTTAACCGGACTGTTCTCTAACCCATAAATGAAAGGCTTGGTATTCAAGTAACTAACCGCTCCAATCCTGATTTTCCTGTCCACCAATATTGACGTAATTTTGCGCAAAGTTACACCAATTCAAGATCTTCATGGAACTTCATACACTCTCAGCCATTTCACCCATCGACGGACGTTATAGATCGCAAGTTGAAAGCTTGTCAGGATATTTCTCTGAATTCGCACTGATGCAATACCGCCTGAGAGTTGAAACTGAATATTTCATCGCCCTTTCTCAAGAAAAGGTCTTTAGCCTGCCCTCTTCAAAAGCCAACAAATTGAAATCCGTTTACATAGACTTCAACAATGAAACGGCCAGTGAAATTAAAAATCTTGAGAAGGTGACCAACCATGATGTGAAAGCACTGGAATATTACATGAAAAAAGAATTGGATGCGCTTTCACTTGGACATCTTAAAGAATATGTTCACTTCGGACTCACTTCGCAAGATGTAAACAATACCGCTATCCCGTTGATGTGGAAAGAGGCACTTGAAAATGAATACTATCCCGCCATCAGCAATCTCATCATTCGCTTAAAAGAATTAGCAAAAGCATGGAAAAACATTCCCATGCTGGCCAGAACACACGGTCAACCTGCCTCTCCAACAAAACTGGGAAAGGAAATCATGGTGTTTGTTGAGCGATTGGAAGACCAGCTGGCACTCCTGAATCAAATACCCTATTCATGCAAATTTGGTGGCGCAACCGGAAATTTCAACGCACACCATGTTGCATACCCCAAGATCAACTGGATTAAATTCGGAAATAAGTTTTGTGCTGATAAACTAGGACTTCAACGTCAACAGTATACTACTCAAATTGAACACTACGATCACCTGGCTGCCCATTTTGATGGAATCAAAAGAGTCAACACCATATTGATTGATTTATGCCGAGATATCTGGACCTACATATCCATGGAATACTTCAGACAAAAAACAAGAAAAGGTGAAGTGGGATCATCAGCCATGCCACAC
>CAYFLQ010000233.1:0-3047 GCA_964344065.1 uncultured Sphingobacterium sp.
TGGCATGGGTGTGCCTGCAGCAAGCATGCAACTATCCCTCTTTGATGGATTGCTGAGCAACATCAATATTTCAGATAATATTTCCAAAGGTGAAAGTTATTTTTTTAATGAAGTAAAAAGAATCAAGCAAACAATAGAAAAAATCAATGATGGCAGAAATTGGTTGGTGCTTATTGATGAACTCTTCAAAGGAACCAATATCCAGGATGCTATGAAATGTTCTACAGCTGTGATCAGAGGACTCATTAACATCAAAAACTGTTTATTCATCCTATCTACCCATTTGTATGAAATAGGTGACGAATTGAAAGACCTTACTTCGATTGAGTTTAAATATTTTGAAACAATTTTAAAAGAGAATGATCTCCATTTCAGCTATCAATTGAAAGAAGGAGTGAGCCAAGATCGAATGGGATACATGATTCTAAAGAAAGAGGGAGTCATAACATTGCTAGACAATCTTAGAAAATAAACATTACAATTCAGAAATTTCTCTTTTCACAACGAGCTAAAAAACAAAAAAAAGAATTCAGCATAGCTAATTTCACTTCATGTTTGTGAAAATTGCTGGATCTTCTGTCTATGGAGTTGAAGCGTTGCCTATAACCATTGAGGTCAATTGGACATCCCAAGGAAAGGAATATTGTATCGTTGGATTGCCAGATGCTGCTGTAAAAGAAAGTGTACTCAGAGTAGAAAGTGCGTTAAAATCTAACAAATTTGAAATGCCCAGAACAAGAATTGTAATCAATCTTGCTCCAGCAGACATCAAAAAAAGTGGGACAGCATTTGATTTACCCATTGCCATTGGCATACTTGTTGCATCAGAACAATTACAAC
The DNA here is from genome assembly GCA_964344065.1 of uncultured Sphingobacterium sp. Lineage (GTDB taxonomy): Bacteria > Bacteroidota > Bacteroidia > Chitinophagales > Chitinophagaceae > Pollutibacter. The sequence goes on from CAYFLQ010000233.1 coordinate 841, forward strand.
CTAATAAATTATTCGACGAATATGTAGTGATGGGGGAATTAAGTCTGGATGGACAATTAAGGCCTATCCGAGGTGCCCTTCCCATAGCCATTCAAACTAAGAAAGATGGATTTAAAGGATTGATTCTACCCGAAGCCAATAGCAAAGAAGCTGCCATGGTCAATGAAATCAATGTACATGGCATGTCAACCTTGATGGATGTTGTAACTTTTTTTAAAAGTGAAGGGACGTCTTCACAACCTATCAAAATTGACATGAACGAAGTATTTCTCAAGCAACAAGTGAAATTTGAAAATGATTTTGCAGAAGTAAAAGGTCAGGAGAATATAAAAAGAGCACTTGAAATTGCTGCCGCTGGCGGTCACAATGTAATCTTAATTGGTCCCCCAGGTGCAGGTAAAACCATGCTGGCAAAAAGACTTCCATCGATCCTGCCTCCCCTCACTTTGGAAGAAGCTTTGGAAAGCACCAAAATACACAGTGTTGCAGGTAAGCTCTCAGAAGAAACAACCTTGATCACCAAAAGACCGTTTAGAAGTCCCCATCATACGATATCAGATTCTGCATTGGTGGGTGGTGGTTCTACACCCCAACCTGGTGAAATTTCATTGGCACACAATGGTGTGCTGTTTTTAGATGAACTCCCAGAGTTCAAGCGGACAGTACTTGAGGTAATGAGACAACCGATGGAAGAAAGAAAAGTGACGATTTCTCGAACCAAAATGGCCATAGATTTTCCTGCCTCTTTCATGTTGATTGCCTCCATGAATCCCTGCCCATGTGGATTTTACAATCATCCAGCAAAAAAATGCACTTGTCCACCTGGTACAGTGAGTAAATATCTCAACAAAATATCAGGCCCCTTGCTCGACAGAATTGATTTGCATGTTGAAGTCACTCCAGTAGCATTTTCTCATTTGACATCAACCGCAATGAATGAATCTTCGTCCGAAATCAGAAACAGAGTAGTAAAAGCCAGAAATATGCAAGGAGCCAGATTTATGAATAAATCTGGTGTTTACTCAAATGCACAAATGGAAAGTGCAGATTTAAAAATAATTTGTCAATTGAATAACGAGAGCCGATCCTTGATCAAAAAAGCCATGGAGCAACTCAACCTTTCTGCCAGAGCCTATGATAGAATTCTAAAAGTGTCTCGAACGATTGCCGACCTTGATCTAAGTCAGGAAATTAAAACAGAACATGTTGCCGAAGCAATACATTACAGAAATCTCGATCGTGAAGGATGGGGCGGTTAATTAATGTGATGTTGATCAGATGGAATATCAGTTCCGGTGGCTTTAGTTCCAAAAAATCTTGACTGAAAAATAAGTATACAAATCAATCCAATTGAGATGGAGGCATCTGCCAAATTGAAAACAGGTCGGAAAAATTCAAAAGGCTCTCCTCCCCAAATAGGAATCCAGGAAGGAAGTGTTACATCATGAATAATTGGGAAATAGAACATATCCACTACCCTGCCATGCATGATGCTTTCATAGCCACCTATAAATCCATCCTGCCAAAATCCTTTTGCTAAATTTTGTGCATAGGCATCACTGAATTCAAAGGCAAGTCCGTAAAATAGACTGTCAATTAAATTTCCAATGGCGCCGGCATAAATAAATGTTACACAGACTACGTAACCAACATGATAATGCTTGCGGATGATGCTCATTATATAATAGGTGCCAAAAAAAACTGCAACCAATCTAAAACTGGTCAATGCAATTTTGCCCCAAGATCCGGCTAACTTCCAACCATATGCCATGCCTTCATTTTCAATGAAATGAAACCTGAACCAAGGGAGAAAAGTAAAAGGAATTTTTTCTTCCCCCATGTAAAAATGTGTTTTTACATATATTTTGATCAATTGATCTATGATCAAAATCAATAAGGTAAGTACGATGGCGTGGCGAAATTTCACAATTAGTTTTTTGCAAATATACGTTCAGTAAGTGAGGCTACCATTACTTATTCACTCAGATAAATACGTGGTACGCGGGCGGAAATACCAGTCATGATCTCATAAGGAATGGTCATGGCATGCTTCGCAATCTTTTTGATAGAATAGTCATTACCAAAAATGAGCACTTCATCGTTTACTTGAATTGAATGATCAGCCCCCAAATCGATCATGGTCATATCCATACAAACATTACCCACGGTAGGATATAATTGACCCCGGATGTATACCTGGCCATTGC
>CAYFLQ010000234.1:0-3022 GCA_964344065.1 uncultured Sphingobacterium sp.
CTGCCTGTATAATATTCTCCACTTTTGGTGAGTACAATGGTTGGTTTGTAAAACTTTTCCAACAACCTACTTGCTACAATCCCCAATACGCCTTTGTGCCAGTGTTCGTTGAATACGACAATTGTTTTCTTATTGTGTGCATGTGCATCTTCTTGCAATTGTGCAAGTGCTTCTTCTGTGATGCTGCTGTCTGCCTCTTTTCTGTTTGTATTTTCAGATTGAAGGGTGAGTGCAATTTCTTTCGCTTTGGATAGATCTTTCTCAATGAACAAGGCCACTGCTCTTTTTGCGTCCCCCATTCTTCCAGCTGCATTGATACGTGGACCAATGATGAAGGAAAGTCCATTGATGGATACATCGCTCTTGATATTGCTTTGCTCTATCAAAGCGCTGATACCAATATTAGGATGCTTGTTTGCTTTGATTAAACCATGAAATGCAATGATTCTGTTTTCTCCAGTAATGGGAACAATATCTGCAGCGATTGCAGTAGCTGTGAGGTCCAGATATTTTTCAAAAAATTCATTGTTTAATTTCAATTGAATACATAGTGCCTGAATTAATTTGAGTCCAACTCCACATCCGCATAATTCTTTGTAAGGATAGCTACAGTCAGGTTGCTTTGGATTAAGAATCGCCAGTGCAGGTGGTAAGATATTTCCTGGCAAATGATGGTCGCATACAATGGTGTCGATGTTTTCATCTTTTGCTTTTTGTATGAGCTCAACTGATTTTATCCCACAGTCTAGTGTGATCAATAAAGAGAATCCATTTGTCTTGGCATATTCAATTCCTGTTGAGGAGAGACCATATCCCTCTTTGTATCGATCTGGGATGTAATATTCGATATGATTGGATGGATAAATGAAACTAAGAAAATCATATACGATTGACACGGAGGTGGTACCATCAACATCATAATCGCCATAGATCAGTATTTTCTGATTTTCTTTGATGCTGTTGAGTATTCTTTCCACAGCGATGTGCATATCCTTCATCAGAAAAGGATCATGCAATTCGTTCAATTGAGGTCTAAAAAAAGCTTTTGCCTGATCAAATGTATTTATGCCTCTGTTGCTCAGCATATTGCAAATCAATGGATGTATGCGAAGGTCATCGCATAATTTTTTTGCGCTTGATGCATCAATCGTTTTTAGTTTCCATCTTTTTGCTGCAAAGCTCATTATCGCTTTCTTTCGGTTGTATATGTTACCAATGACTCGAGGCTATCTCTCGTGGATGAGGGGGGGAAGGATGCAAGAATGTCAAGTGCTTTCGACTTGTATTCATTCATTTTTTGGGTTGCGTATTCAATGCCTCCTGATTTTTTTACTTCGTTGATGATAAAGGTTACGCTTTCCTTTCTTCTGTTGCTGTTTTTGAGAAGGTATTTTAATTCCCTTCTCATGTTTTTGTCTACGTTATTTAATGTGTAAATAATCGGCAGCGTTAATTTTTTTTCCTTGATATCATTGCCTGTAGGTTTTCCTACGTCGTCTGTACCGTAATCAAATAAATCATCTTTGATTTGAAATGCGATGCCAGTGTATTCGCCAAACAATTTCAATTTTTCAACCAACGATGCATCATCTGATGTTGATTGTGCACCTGCTGCACAAGCAGAAGCGAGTAAAGAGGCGGTTTTGTTTCTAATGATGGTAAAATAATCTTCTTCAGTGATATTGAGTAATCTTGATTTTTGTAATTGCAGCAATTCGCCTTCGCTCATTCTACTCACTGCAGTTGAAAGTATTTGTAAGGTTTGGTAATCGTTGTTTTCGAGCGATAATAGTAATCCTTTTGCCAACAGATAATCGCCAACCAATACGGATGCTTTGTTTTTCCAAAGTGCATGAATGGAGAAGAAGCCTCTTCTTTCAGCAGCTTCATCCACTACATCATCATGTACCAATGTTGCAGTATGCAACAATTCCACCAGGGAGGCGGCTCTGTATGTTTTTTCGTTGATCTCTCCACAGAGTTTTGCAGCGAGAATCACAAACATAGGCCTGAGTTGTTTTCCTTTGGTTTTGACTACGTATTTTAAAATTCTATCAAGTAAAGGAACATTGCTTTTTACAGCATCTTTAAATAAATCTTCAAATGCTTTCAGTTCAGTTTTAATATGATCGCTGGAAGTAGACATGAATAAGGGAGCAAACTTACATATTATTTCAGCAGCATAGATGCCTTGTCTTTAAACTTGTTGCTGTTGAAATGGTCTTACATGCACAAAATATTTTCATGATAAATGCTAAAAAAACCATAAAAAAAGAGTGAAGTATTGGAATATGTAGGGTGATAAGATTTAAATTTGTGCTTCATAAATGTGTTTTTTCAATTTTAACTATATAATATGATTAAGAAAAAGTTATTCTTCGCTTCACTGATCATGCTTTTTGCATTTGTTGCAAATGCACAAGTATCATCTCCTGGTGGATATGATTGGAGAGATTCCTCTTTGGTGCCTCCAAGCCGTATGGAACAGCATTTTGAATTCATGAACAACCAGTATAATTTTCCTGCAAAGCCACGCAGTCAGTGGGAGTTGGGATTAAAGATTGGTACCCCTATGGTGAATGGTGATGTTGATCCAAGTTATCCTGGCATTGGATTTGGTGTTCATGCTAGAAAATCACTCGGATACTTGATTTCATTGAGAGGTGAATATACGTATGGTGTTGCACGTGGAGTAGGGCCAACTTATATTTCAGTGCCTGCATTGTTGAATACTGCATGGACAAATTATCCTGCAGGTAAATTGTACTACAATTACAAGACTTCAGTGCATGAGTTTGCTTTGAATACAGTCATCAGTTTGAATAATATCAGTTTTCATCGTGCAGAGCCTAAGGTTTTGTTGTATGGACTGGTTGGTGCTGGGTTTATGTTCTACAATACTAACGTTGATGCTTTGAATGGTACCGCTCCTTATGCATTTTCGGCTGGTATGACCAAAGCCAATGTCAGAGCTATGTTGGATGGTAGCTATGAAACAAAAGCTACTACCACTGGAAGCAAA
>CAYFLQ010000235.1:0-3020 GCA_964344065.1 uncultured Sphingobacterium sp.
GTTGGGAAATGAAAAGTTCTTCAAACTTTAAACGATGGACAGCCTCCGTGTACTGCTGTTGGTTTTTCGGAAAATGAATTTGTCTTAGGGCATCCCATCTTGAGCACATCTGCTCACGGTTTAATATTTGCTGTGGAATGTTCTCAACGATTTCCTTTTCTTCTAAAACTAAAAAAAGTTGATACATCAATTTGCCTAATGCTCTTCCATTCAATCCACGGGCTTTGAGCTTTTCAGTAACAGAGTATATTGGCTCAAGAAAATTTCTTCCACTCTCATTGCTTTCTTTCAAAGTCTCTATTTCAGGATGAGAGAGCTGCGGTTTTCCGAGAAAAAAACTCAACCGTCCAAACGCCACGTAATCATTTCCAACTATAAGCATCTTTTGCACCCAGTTGATTCCTTGAAACCAAGTAAGCTCAATGATACCAGAGGCATCCCTCAAATGTGCCACCAATCTCCTGCTCCTTTTTTCACCGATTACCTCCATAGACATCAATCGACCTCTCACTTGAACAAAATCCATGGAGGGTGTGATCGTAGCGATGGTATGAATTTGGGTTTTATCTAGATGTTTAAAGGGAAAATAAAAAAGCAAATCTTCAAACGTGAAAATTTGAAGCTCTTTTTTCAGCATATCAGCTCGCATGGGTCCGACACCTTTCAGGTATTCAATAGGATTAGATAATATGGATGACCTGGTAGCGATTTTTATTTTCAAAATTAAATCAATATCCTTTTGAAACGTTTGAAATAAATTTGCAGGATGAATAATATTATCTGGACCCTAAAAGCATTTGCAGAACTCAATCCCTTTGAATTATACCAAATCCTCAGACTCAGGAGCGAGGTATTTGTAGTGGAACAGCATTGTGTGTTTTTAGATATGGATAATTTAGATGCGAAATCCCTTCATTTGCAAGGCAGGTCCGATAGCGAACTGATTGCCTATGTGAGGATTTTACCCCCAGGGCTTGCGTATGAAGAACCGTCGATAGGTCGAGTGATTACTTCCCCCAGAGCAAGGAGAACAGGTGCTGGGAAAGCATTGATGAAAAAGGCAATAGAGGAAACGACCTCCATATATCCTAATAAATCCATCAAAATTGGAGCGCAATTATATTTGAAGAAATTTTATGAGGGATTTGGCTTTGAACAGTGCAGTGAAATTTACTTGGAAGACGGTATTGAACATATCAAGATGCTGAGGAAATAACCTGCTATTTCAAGAAAATTTCAGCAGCCTCCTTCCAGTTGTTGATGCGATCATAGCCTTGAATTTCTCTATTATGAAAGGCAGCATACAAATATTTTTTACCAGGAAAATGAACAAGATTGCGTACATGATCATCGATCATATAATCTCCATGAATCATTCTTTTGTCGCCACATAACACCAGTTGCTTCCATGTAAAAAATGGAAAATACTCTAATAACCAATCATGTTTATCCTTGAGCGAATTAGGAAATTCAACTGCAGCAGATACAATAAAAATTTCATACCGCTGATTCATCTCTTTTAAAACATCTTGTGCATCGGCCATAACAGTGAGATTTCGAAAAAACCCTTCACTATATAAGCGTTCCAGAATTAGCGTTCGATGTTGCTCAGGAAATCCCCTAACCCATGAGCCCTCTTTCATATCATCATAATTCACTTGCTGACCATATTGCTGTTCATACCACCTCACCATATCTCCCATCGGATCAGCGATCACTTCATCCATATCAATAATGATTCTTTCCATTTATGTTAATTCAGCTTTTAAAAATGTAGCAGTATAGCTCTGTTTTACTTTTAACAATCCTTCAGGATCTCCCTGATATAGCAATTGTCCGCCACCTTCACCACCTTCCGGACCAAGATCTATGATGTAATCTGCCACTTTAATTACATCCAAGTTATGCTCAATAACAAGTACTGTATTTCCCCGATTCACCAATTTATTCAACACATTCAGCAGCAAGTTGATATCCTGAAAATGCAAGCCTGTGGTAGGTTCATCTAAAATATAAAATGTTTTTCCAGTGTCTTTTTTTGCTAGTTCAGTTGCCAGTTTTACGCGCTGCGCTTCGCCGCCACTCAGCGTAACAGCTGATTGTCCTAAGGTAATATAGCCAAGTCCAACTTCCTGAAGTACTTTAATTTTCCTGTATAAATATGGAATGTGTTGAAAAAACTCAACAGCTTCATCCACCGTCATATCCAATACATCGCTGATTGATTTTCCTTTATATCTGATTTCTAAGGTTTCTCTATTATACCTTCTTCCATTACATTTTTCACAATGCACATATACATCTGGCAAGAAATTCATTTCAATAACTCTCAACCCTCCCCCTTCACACATTTCACATCGACCAGCTTTTACGTTGAAAGAAAATCTACCTGCATTATATCCTCTGATTTTTGCTTCTGGAACAGCGGCAAACAACTGACGGATATCTGTGAAAAAATTACAATAGGTTGCAGGATTGCTTCTGGGTGTTCTACCTATCGGTGATTGATCAATTTCAATTACTTTATCAATGTGATCTAATCCCATAATTTTTTTGTAAGGCATTGGCTCAGCCTTCGAATCATAACAGTGTTTACTCAAAATGGGATAGAGTGTTTCATTGATGAGCGTGGATTTTCCACTGCCACTCACTCCCGTTACCAATACAAATGTTCCCAGTGGGACGGAGATATCAATATTTTTTAAATTGTTTCCGCTTGCACCCTTTAAAATCAATTCTTTGCCATTTCCTTTTCTTCTTTCAATTGGGACTTCAATTTTCTTTTTATTGTTTAAATAAAGGGCCGTTTCAGATGCAGACTTACACACTTGAGCTGGCGTTCCAGCAGCAACAATCTTTCCACCATGAATACCTGCCTTCGGACCAACATCGATCAGATGATCAGCAGCAAGCATAATATCTTTATCATGCTCCACCACCAACACGCTGTTGCCAATATCCCGTAAATTCTGAAGCGCTCCAATCAATTGTTGATTGTCTCTTTGATGCAACCCAATAGA
>CAYFLQ010000236.1:0-3017 GCA_964344065.1 uncultured Sphingobacterium sp.
TTTCCCCATCCATCCATGATCACGAGCATACATTTTCTATTTTCCATTCAACAAATTTACTTTATTTACATGTATATTCATTTTGAAACAAATCAGTACAGCGAACCAATGTCAAAGAAGAACAAGTCGGGCTCAGCATTTGTATACAGCACCGATCCTCATTTTCAGTTAAATGAAGATGGTGAAGAGTTGGTGACTTTGCCACCCCCTGAGCAACAATTGAGCGTAATATTGGAAACCAAGCACCGAGCCGGAAAGACTGCAACCATTGTGTTGGGTTTTGTTGGAAAGCAGGAAGATCTGGAGGAACTTGGGAAAAAATTACGAAATCATTGTGGTACAGGAGGATCTGCCAAAGAAGGAGAAATCATACTGCAAGGGGATCAAAGGGAGAAGACTTCCGGTTGGTTGAGAAAAAACAATTACCGTGTAAAATAAAAAAAGGCAGGTTCATCACCTGCCTTTTCATATAGCGTTTGAATGAACTACCAACCTTGTTTAGCTGTTCCTGCTTTGATCGCAGCGAGGGCTTTTGCCTCACCCAATAAAGAAGTGAGCTTGTTTCCCTTGCCATCATGGCCTTTTGCAATGTAACCACCTCTTTCAGTTTTGCTGATCACAGCATCCTGCATGGGTACATTTTTTTCTTTTGTTTTTACATTGTAAGCGGTAATCGCATTTGGATTAGACATGGTGATTTAGATTTATGGTTAATTAAATATACACTAAATATCCAATTTGGCGTATTTGGCATGAGATTCAATGAATTCTCTTCTTGGTCCAACTTCATCTCCCATCAACATACTGAACACCCTGTCTGCCTCTGCAGCACTTTCAATGCTCACTTGTTTCAGCGTTCTGGATTCAGGGTTCATGGTAGTATCCCAAAGCTGACTGGCATTCATTTCACCAAGACCTTTGTATCGTTGCACGTTTACACTCTCTTCTCTTCCTCCCCCTAATCTTTCTACATATCCACGACGTTGTTCTTCGTTCCATGCATAAAACTGCTCCTTGCCTTTTTTTACCAAATACAATGGAGGCTGTGCAATGAATACGTATCCCTGTTCAACCATCTCCTTCATATATCTGAAAAGGAAGGTAAGAATGAGCGTGGCAATATGACTACCATCTACGTCAGCATCCGTCATGATAATGAGCTTGTGATATCTGAGTTTGGAAAGATCTAGTGCCTTGGGGTCTTCAGGAGTTCCAATTTTAACTCCTAATGCTGTGAACATATTTCGGATCTCCTCATTGTCATAAATCTTGTGCTCCATGGCTTTTTCTACGTTCAGGATTTTACCCCTCAATGGAAGAATGGCTTGGAAATTTCTATCTCTTCCTTGTTTTGCAGTACCTCCTGCAGAGTCACCCTCAACCAAGAACAACTCACATTTTTCAGCATCTCTTTCAGAGCAGTCGGATAGTTTTCCGGGAAGTCCGCCACCCGATAACACCGTTTTTCGTTGAACCAACTCTCTTGCTTTTCTCGCTGCTGCTCTTGCCTGTGCTGCAAGAATTACTTTGCTGATGATATTCTTTGCATCACGGGGATTCTCTTCTAGATAAGCTTCCAACACGCGTGATACAGTTACATCTACTATACCCATCACTTCAGAGTTGCCCAGCTTTGTTTTTGTTTGACCTTCAAATTGAGGCTCAGGAACTTTTACAGAGATGATGGCACTCAATCCTTCACGAAAATCATCACCCTCTACTTCAACTTTTGATTTTTCAAAGAGTCCCTGTTTCTTTCCATATTGCTGAAACACACGTGTGATGGCTCTTCTGAAGCCCGATACATGTGTTCCACCCTCAATGGTATTGATGTTGTTGACGTAGGAAAAAATATGTTCATTGTATGAGTCGTTGTAGTTCATCGCTACTTCAACTGCAACATTGGAAGCTTCATCATGTCCTTCCATATAAACGATAGAAGGAATCAATGCATTTCTCTTTCCATTCTTGTCCAGCATTTCAACGAACTCGATGATACCCCCTTCAGAATAAAATTCCTGTTGATAATGGTTACCAGCATCATCTTTTTCTCTCAGGTCATTCAGTGTGATGCGAATCTTTTTGTTGAGGTATGCCAATTCGCGCAGCCTTCCTTCAAGAATATCTTTGTTGTAAACCTGTGCAGTGAAGATGGTTGTATCAGGCCAGAAATGAACCAGTGTTCCGGTATCCTCACTCGTGCCTATTTCTCTCACGGCATAAGACGGAACCCCTCGTTGGTATTCCTGTTCAAATATTTTCCCTTCTCTTTTTACAGTTACTTGCAATTTGGTACTTAATGCATTCACGCAACTCACACCGACACCATGCAATCCGCCAGAAACCTTGTAGGTGTTCTTATCGAATTTTCCACCAGCATGCAGGACAGTCATAACTACTTCCAATGCACTGCGTTTTTCTTTGTGATGCATTCCTGTGGGGATGCCTCTACCATTGTCTTGAACTGAAATGGAATTATCAGGATGGATATTGACAATGATATTGTTACAATATCCAGCCAATGCCTCGTCAATCGAGTTGTCAACTACTTCATACACGAGGTGGTGGAGACCTTTTACACCGATGTCACCAATGTACATGGCGGGTCTTTTTCTAACTGCTTCTAAGCCTTCCAGTACCTGAATACTATCCGCCCCGTAACCATTCTGGTTGGGGTCCATTTGCGCTTCATTTTCTGTACTCATAAGTGATTTTTTCCGCAGAATTTTAAGGTCAACAAATTTACTGAAATTAAGGGGGTTTGGGCGGTTTTTTAACCCCAAAAAAGGGGCAGTTTTTTAAGATGATTTCCACATATTTTAACGGCTTTTTTTGATCCTTTTTCTGCTCGACTTGTTAGTAGAACATATCTTCGCATCAGGATGTACAAAAAAGCAGCATTTCCTCAAGTTTTGGTCAATGAAAAATCACATGTTGATGATTTGCCGCTGCTATTCTCCAAGAAAAAAGATATTCCAGGTTCATGGCATCTTGAAATCAATCGACGAAAGATCCAG
>CAYFLQ010000237.1:0-2603 GCA_964344065.1 uncultured Sphingobacterium sp.
AAGGACAATGGTCATCTGGTGTAACGTTTGTAGACATCAACAGCGATGGCAAACAGGATATCTACGTATGCAATACCATGATCCATGATAGCACTATGTTAAGAGATCTTCTTTTCATTAATCAAGGTAATGATAAAGAAGGCATTCCACATTTTAAAGAATTGGGTTTGGAATACGGCATCAAGGATAACACCCATAATTCCATCTCTACATTTTTTGATTATGACCTCGATGGTGATCTCGATTTATTTGTTGCTGTAAATTTTATAGATCAACAATACCCCAATCAATTCATTACCAAAATTCCAGACGGGAATGCACCCACCAGAGATCTTCTTTTCAGAAATGAATTTGACAGCAGTATGGGACATCCTGTATTTACAGATGTTTCACAACAGGCAGGAATTATTTGGGGTGGATATAGCCACTCCTCTCTTATCCATGATTTTAACAATGATAACTATCCAGATATCTATGTGGCCAATGATTACCTTACCAATGATTTGCTCTACATCAATAATAAAAATGGAACCTTCACCAATAAAATTGCAGATATATTCAAACACCAGTCCTACTCATCCATGGGCAGCGATTTGGCTGATGTAAACAACGATGGTCAATCTGATCTCTTCACTGTTGAAATGCTCCCTGCTGATAATAAGCGGAAGAAGGTAAATATGAATGCAAATAATTACAATCATTATTTGTTCACAGATCAATATAAATATGAATATCAATTTGTAAGAAATACTTTCCAATTGTATCAAGGAGTTAATCCAAAAACCGGATTGCCACTCTTTAGTGATATTGCTTTCATCGCAGGTGTTGAAGCAACCGATTGGAGCTGGTCGCCCTTGCTGGCTGATTTCGATAACGATGGTTATCGAGATCTATTGATCACAAATGGATTTCCCAGAGATATCATCGATCATGATTTTGGCGCATTCAGAAGCAGCATCAGCAGTTCGCTCGTTACGCGAAAAGAGTTGCTTAACATGATTCCAGAAGTGAAAATCCCCAATTTCATTTTCAAAAATGAACAAAACTTAAAGTTTTCTGATAAATCAAAAGAATGGGGCATCAGTCTACCTAGTTTTACAAACGGTACAGCCTATGCCGATCTCGATAATGACGGCGATTTGGATATTGTTACAAACAACATCAATGATCCTGCTTTTCTTTTTGAAAATACAGTGATCAAAAAAGAAAAGAAAGAAAATGCATTGGAGAATCATTATTTAAGAGTTCAACTGAAAGGCCCATTACAAAATGCAAATGCATTTGGAACAAGAGTAAAGATTTGGTATAAAAACCAACAGCAAATTGCAGAAGAGGAATGTGTAAGAGGATATTTGTCAACATCAGAACGTACATTACATTTTGGATTAGGATCGTTTGATACAATAGATTCCCTACGTGTATTCTGGCCTGATCAACATTCTCAACAACTTAAAACAATCAAAGCAGATCAAGTGATTACACTTGATTATAAAAATGCTACCTCTAATTATATTGACCCCATTCCTGCAATCCAGCCTTTGATCAAATCAATTGACCCAAGTTCTATGGGTATTGATTATGTTCATGAGGAAAATGATTATATCGATTTCAATATCCAAAAAACATTGCCACATAAATTCTCACAATATGGTCCTGCATTAGCAGTCGGAGATGTCAATGGGGATGGATTAGACGATATGATTCTTGGAAGTTCTAGTCGCTTTCAAGGTCCTACGTTGTTGACCCAACAACCCAATGGAAAATTTTCTAAAAAGACACTTGCTCTCAAAACTTCCGATTTAATGAAAGAAGAAGACATGGGAATGTTGTTGTTTGATGCAGATGGGGATGGCGACAATGATCTTTATGTGGTGAGGGGAAGCAATCAGCATGATGCGGGATCTTCTTTGTATCAAGATATTATTTGTGAAAATGACGGGAAAGGGAATTTTACAACGATCTCATCTGCACTTCCAGTTATTACATCATCTGGCCAAAATGTAAAAGCTGCAGACATTGATAATGATGGCGACTTGGATGTATTTGTTGGAGCTCGTGTAGAAACAAAAGCATATCCCAAAGCAGGAGAATCATTCTTATTGCGCAATGATTCACAAAAAGGGAATATCAAATTCACCAATGTTACGAATCAATGGAACAAAGAACTTTCCAGAATTGGATTGGTCAGTGATGCACTCTGGACAGATTTTGATAACGACAATAAAGTAGATCTGATCATTGCAGGTGAGTGGATGCCGCTTACCTTTTTTAAAAATACAGGTTCGGGATTGATCAAAATCAATCCAGGTGAGGGAGTATCGAGTGCATCAGGATGGTGGAACAGCCTTTCTGCTGGCGATTTGGACAATGATGGGGATATGGATTATGTAGCAGGAAATTTTGGGCTGAACCAATATTTTAAATGCTCTTCCGGAGAGCCATTGAATATTTATGCAAAGGATTTTGATCAAAACGGAGCATATGATGCCTTTATTTCATGTTATTTCCCGGATTCATCTGGTAAGAAACACGAATATTTTTTCCATACAAAGGATGATATGCAAAAACAACTGATTTTAATCAGGAAAAAATTTGAACATTAT
>CAYFLQ010000237.1:2707-2997 GCA_964344065.1 uncultured Sphingobacterium sp.
AAATCTGTTTGGATCGAAAATCTTGGCGGCGGGAAATTTACCATGCACGATTTGCCGAACGAAGCACAACTTGCCCCCATATATGGAATGCAGTGTCTTGATGTAAATCAAGATGGCAACAATGATATTGTCATGATTGGCAATGATTATGGAATGGAGACTGGTCAGGGAAGAGCAGATGCTTTCAACGGATTGGTTTTGATCAACAACGGTAAAAAGAGTTTTCATCCATTGTCTTTCGAACAGTCTGGCTTTTTTGTTCCAGGTGATGCAAGAGCGCTTTCATCTAT
>CAYFLQ010000238.1:0-2996 GCA_964344065.1 uncultured Sphingobacterium sp.
CAATGATGGCAATAAAACCCCACCAAATGGGATATTTATCATCTTGTGAAACCGATAAGGGCAGGCCCTTCAATCGCAGGTAGTAAATCTGTATCACACCCATTGCATTGTTTAAAAAATGAGTGATAATGACTAACCAAATACTTTTTGAATAGGCATATAATAATCCCAATACAAGGGAGAGTGCAACCCTGGACAAGAATCCATAAAAAGAAAAATGAATGGCACTGAACAACAAAGAAGTAATCAAGATACTCACCCACATCTTCCCGGTTGCACGAAACATCATATTTTGAAATCCTCCGCGAAAAAAAACTTCTTCAAATACTGCAGGAGCAAAGGCCATCACGACCAATGACAACAACAAATCACCGATACCATTCATGATCGACATCAATTCAATCTGACGCATGTATGCATCTTCCATTGATTTTGCATATATTTTTAATGATTCACTTAAAGGGATCATTTCATTTAGCGTAGCAAGTGAACCCGAAAGCAGGATGGTTACTCCCATGAGTACACAACCCCAAATAATTGTTTGAACATCTAGCTTCTGATGGAAGCCAATATAATTGAAGGGTTTTTTATTGATGATCCGGATTGCCGCCCATGAAGGAAGAAAAAAAGTACTTGCCGCCAGTATCGTTTGTGAAATCCTGATGAACCCAACTTGAGATGGATTTGACAATGCAAGCTGAAGGTCTGCAAGACCCTCTCCTCCTTTGACTTTCCATATCAGCAACGTAATAGAACTCCCTAAGATCATTCCAACTCCCATCAATCCAATTAAGAGGAAAAGTCCTATTTTCTCATTCATTCCCACCTTATTATCAGTGTCCGTCATCATACCATATGTTTTAGAAAACCACAAATACCAAGTGCTTAACTTTGCACCGTTGATATGATAAAGATAGGCAACATAATATTACCTGATTTTCCACTTCTGCTAGCCCCGATGGAAGATGTGAGTGATCCACCTTTTCGTGCGGTATGCAAGAAACAAGGTGCCGATTTGATGTTCACTGAATTTATCAGCAGTGAGGGCTTGATCAGAGACGCCATTAAGAGCAGACAGAAACTCGACATATTTGAAGAAGAACGACCAGTTGGTATTCAAATTTTTGGTGGCGATGAAGAAGCAATGTCAATCAGTGCAGAAATCGTAAATACAGTACATCCAGATTTATTGGATATCAATTTTGGATGCCCCGTAAAAAAAGTTGTTTGCAAAGGTGCGGGTGCTGCTGTGTTGAAAGACATTGATTTGATGGTTCGGCTCACCAAAGCAGTTATCAAATCATCATCTGTGCCAGTAACTGTCAAAACCAGACTGGGATGGGATTTTGACAGCATCAATATTTTAGAAGTAGCAGAACGATTGCAAGATATTGGAGTACAGGCATTATCCATCCATGGAAGAACAAGGAGTCAGCTTTACAAAGGGGAAGCCGATTGGAGCTGGATCGCAAAAGTGAAAGAGCATCCAAGAATCAACATCCCGATTTTTGGAAATGGAGATATTGATTCACCAGAAAAAGCACTTGCATACAAAAACAAATATGGGGTTGACGGAATCATGATTGGAAGAGCAGCTATTGGTAATCCCTGGTTTTTCAAAGAGGTAAAACATTACTTTACAACAGGAGAAAAATTGCCTGCTCCTACATTGGAAGAAAGAATAGAAGTCATTTTGGATCATTTGCGTGCATCCATTGCATGGAAAGGTCCAAAATTGGGTATTCTAGAAATGAGAAGGCATTATGCGAATTACTTAAAAGGCATTCCAAACATAAAACCAATCCGTAACATCTTGGTTACTGCCAACAGCATAGAAGAAATTGAAGAAACATTATCAACGGTTAACAGTTAACGGTTAACAGTCAACTGACAACTAAACTAAATTAAACAACACTTTAAAAACTGCAAATGACTCCACAAGAAAAGTTCAACACACTCACAGATGTCATGCCTCAACCATCTGGATCAAAAGGGATATATAAATCTTGTATTGCTGTCAATGGTATTGTATATACTTCTGGTCATGTTCCTTTTGATACCAAAGGTGACAGAATCAGAGGAAAGGTTGGACAGAATATGAATACCGAAGAAGCCAAAGCTGTTGCCAGAAATGTTGGTTTATGTATTTTGAAAACCTTGATCAATGAATTCGGAAGTTTGGATAAGATCAAACGAGTAGTAAAAATTTTGGGTATGGTCAATGCTGTTCCTGAATATGCAGAGCACCCCATCGTGATCAATGGATGTAGTGAATTGTTCAGAGAAATTTGGGGAGAAGATGCTGGTATTGGGGCAAGAAGTGCTGTCGGCATGGGATCATTGCCTGATCATGTTCCTGTAGAAATTGAGGCCATTTTTGAATTAAATTAATCATCATGCATTTTACTCAACTTGATTCTCCCTGCCTCATTGTAGACGCCACTGTTGTGAAACATAATATCGATGAGATGATTCGAATGGTGGGAGATGTCCATCGCCTTCGCCCTCATATTAAAACGCATAAAACCGCAGAAGGCATTCAAGCCATGATGAAGGCTGGCATTCAAAAATTTAAATGTGCCACGATTGCTGAAGCAGAACTCTTGGCATTGAATGGCGCAAAAGATATTTTGCTTGCTTATCAACCAGTAGGACCAAAAATCGAAAGACTTTATCAACTCAACGCTACATATCCTGGTATTCAATTTGGATGCCTTGTCGATAACGAGCATGCAGCAACTGAAATTGGAAATTTTTTCCATCTACATCAAGTCATGTTAGATGTTTATGTTGATTTGAATGTTGGCATGAATAGAACGGGCATTGCGCCTCAACATGCACTTCCCTTGATCAAAGCATTGCAACATATGCCGGGATTGAGATTCCGAGGATTGCATGTATACGATGGGCAACATCGTCAAGTAAACTATGAAGAGAAGGCAAAAGCATGTGAGCAAGGATTTGAATCAGTTTATACCTTGATACATGCAATGAAA
>CAYFLQ010000239.1:0-2952 GCA_964344065.1 uncultured Sphingobacterium sp.
TTTGCAGCCTTCTATGACACAAGGCTCCTATAAAGAATTCGAACAACTCAACCTTCCCGCCTTCGAACGTGAAATGCTGGAGAGTTGGAGTAAGGAAGATGCTTTTGGTAAAAGCATCCGCAACAGGGAAGGATCAAAACCATTCGTTTTTTACGAGGGACCTCCAAGTGCCAATGGGATGCCTGGCATTCACCATGTTATTTCAAGAACATTGAAAGACATGGTTTGCCGTTATAAGACCATGAAAGGTTTTCAGGTGAAAAGAAAAGGCGGTTGGGATACCCATGGCCTGCCTGTTGAATTAGGTGTAGAAAAAGAATTAGGAATCACCAAGGAAGATATCGGAAAAAAAATAAGTGTTGCAGAGTACAATCAAAAATGTCGTGAAGCAGTATTAAGGTACAAAGACAAGTGGGATGAAATCACCACCAAAATGGGATATTGGGTCGATCTCAAAAATCCTTATGTAACGTTTGAAAACAATTATATAGAAACACTCTGGTGGTGTTTGAAGCGATTGTATGACAAAGGATATTTGTATGAGAGTGTGAGCATACAACCTTACTCACCTGCTGCTGGAACAGGATTGAGTTCACATGAATTGAACCAACCTGGTACCTATAAAGATGTAAAAGATACTTCTGCTGTTGCGCTGTTTAAATGTTCCCATGAAAAAAATATCGGCCATGCATCCTACAAAAAAATGGTTGATGCAATAGGGGAAAGACCCGACGTATATTTCATGGCTTGGACGACTACGCCTTGGACACTTCCTTCCAATCTTGGATTAACGGTTGGTCCGAACATTGAATATACATTGATCCATACATTCAATCCTTACACTGGTGAACCACAATATGTGGTGTTGGCAACTGCGTTGGTAGGAAAATATTTCAAAGAAGATGCTGCAGCAGTATCATTTGAGACATTCAAGTTGGGTGATAAATTGATTCCTTGGAAACAGGTGCAAACGTTCATTGGTGCTGAACTTTCCGGATTGTATTATGATCAACTTTTTCAGTTTGAAGCAAATAGATTAGATGTTATACTCGATATCACTCCAGAGGCGGATCCATTTAAAGTAGTGGTGGGTGATTTTGTTACAACAGAAGATGGTACGGGAATTGTGCATACAGCTCCAGCATTTGGCGCGGATGACTATAAAGTAGGAAAGAAAAATAATTTAGGGATTTTGACCTTGGTGGATCGCGAAGGAAAATTTCTTGACGGTGTTGGTGCTTTTAGCAATCGATATGTAAAGAATTATAAAAATGAAGAACAGTATGTTGATGTGAATGTTGACATCTGTGTGCAATTGAAAAAGGAAGGCAAGGCTTTTAAAGTTGAAAAATACGAACACAATTATCCGCATTGCTGGAGAACAGATAAACCGATTCTCTATTATCCATTGGATGCCTGGTTTATCAAGACAACAGCTTGTAAAGACCGGATGGTTGCATTGAATAAAACCATCAATTGGAAACCGGCGTCAACAGGGGAAGGAAGATTTGGGAATTGGCTGGAAAATATGGTGGATTGGAATTTGAGCAGAAGCAGATATTGGGGAACTCCTTTACCTATATGGCGAACAGAAGATGGTGGAGAGGAAATGTGTATTGGCTCTATTGATGAATTGAAAGCAGCCATTCAACAAGCCCATGATGTATTGGGTGGATCAACCAATGAGAAGTTTATCAAAGAAGGACTGAATGATCTCCACAAGCCTTATGTGGATGAAATTATTTTGGTAAGTGCAACTGGTAAACCAATGAAGCGGGTTCCTGATTTGGTGGATGTTTGGTTCGACAGTGGGGCTATGCCTTATGCTCAATGGCATTACCCGTTTGAGAATAAAGACCTTGTTGAAAATGGAAATGCGTTTCCAGCAGATTTCATTGCAGAAGGAGTTGATCAAACCCGAGGATGGTTTTATACATTACATGCACTGGGGGTATTGTTGTTTGACAATGTTGCTTACAAGACAGTTGTTTCCAATGGATTGGTGTTGGATAAGAATGGAAATAAAATGAGCAAGCGTCTTGGTAATGTAGTTGATCCCTTTCAAACCATTGATACGTTGGGTGCTGACGCAACCCGTTGGTATCTTATTACCAATGCATCACCATGGGATAATTTAAAATTTGATTTAGAGGGCATCAAAGAAGTTCAACGTAAATTCTTTGGCACCTTGTACAATACGTATCAATTTTTTGCATTGTATGCAAATGTGGATGGATTTATTTACAAAGAAGCAGACATACCCTTTGATGAAAGACCAGAGCTGGACAGATGGATTCTTTCCAGTTTACAAAGTTTGATTAAAGATGTGAATCGTTTCTTGGATGATTATGAGCCAACCATGGCCGGTAGAGCCATAGACGAATTTGTGGATGAATTGCTCAGCAACTGGTATGTTCGATTGTCCAGAAGACGTTTTTGGAAAGGAGAGTATGGTACAGATAAGATCAGTGCTTATCAAACACTGTATCAGTGTATGACAACCATTGTAAAACTTGCAGCTCCCATTTCTCCGTTTTTTACAGATTACCTATACCGCAATTTGAATGCTATTACACAGAAAGAGCAATCTGACTCTGTGCACCATACTGATTTTCCATCTGCCAATGAATCATGGATTGATTTGATGTTAGAAGAGCGCATGCACATGGCCAAAGAATTTTCATCATTGGTGCTTTCCATCAGAAAAAAAGTAAACATCCGTGTGCGTCAGCCTTTGCAGAAAATATTGATTCCTGTATCAACTCCTTCCATGCAAGAACAATTGCAGCAAATTGAAGAGTTGATTTTGGCAGAGGTAAATGTGAAAGAAGTTCAATACTTGCCCGCCAACAATGATTTCATCAAAAAGAAAATCAAACCCAACTTTGTCATTTTGGGCAAAAAGTTAGGGGGTAAAATGAAACTTGCTTCGACGGTGATTGCATCGATGCC
>CAYFLQ010000240.1:0-2950 GCA_964344065.1 uncultured Sphingobacterium sp.
CTCAGTCTTGTTGAATACACAGCTGGACCAGATTCATAAGATGCGTTCACCAATATAGGCTGATAAACAAATCGTTGCTCCAATCGAAACCTGCTCACCAACTCCAGTTTTTTTACCTTTTTTCTTAGCTGAATTTGTTCCCAAAGTCGATGTTCAGGAAAGTCAGACTTGCTTGCAAATGCACCATATGGATAGGTCATTGCATAACAGTAGCCGCCTGCAATAGACAATCCCTTTCCAACCTCTTTCACCAACCCTGTTCGAAATAATAATTGCTGAGGATTCTTTAAATACTCATTCCGCCTAATCGAAAGCTCTAATTGGAGTGATAATTTGTTTTTTAATGGATGATTGCCTGCATAGGAAATCCAAGCGTGATGATTGGTAGTCTTTAAAGTTTGTGATTGAAGAGTTGAGCTGACCAAAAACAATAAAAAGAGAAACGTACTATTCTTAACTGAATTCATATGATAATACAAAGATATGATGAAGTCATATCTTTCATATTTAACATTATATTGATTTTCAGTGAAACTGTATTTTAACTAATTTCGAGAGAATCCTACTTACATGAAAATATTCCTATTTCTTTTAACGCTTTTTACTTTTCAAATTTCATTCGCACAAAATGATTTGCTCGATGAATTAAAAGAAAAAAGTGATTCAGCTACTACATTGCTTCCTCCAAAAATGATTATTACGCAGAGATTATTGTGGGGTGAAAAAGGATTGATGAGACCCATCATCCAACTAAATACTGCCAATAGAGAAAAAGAATTGAAAATAAGAAGAACCATGCTGGTTGCCCATCAAATCCTTGGTTTTATTACCCTTGGAGGAATGGCAGGGCAAGGAATTACAGGTTCTCAGCTATACAAAGGCAATTATCAAATCAAAGATCTACATGAAGGACTTGCAGCAACAGTAAACCTTACATATGGAGCCACTGCAGCTATGTCATTTTTTGCTCCGCCTCCATTGATCAACAGAGATAAAAAATTATCTGCCATTCGCCTCCATAAACTCCTTTCCATTGTGCACTTGGCCGGAATGATTACTACCAATGTATTGGCAGAGAGTGCTCCAAAGGCATATCACAGGGCTGCTGCCATAGCCACATTTGCAAGTTTTGGTGCTGCCATCATCAGTGTTAAATTTTAATGTATGAAAAAGTTATTCGCTTTAATTGTGTTGCTTCCTTTGATAGGATTGGCACAAACAAAAATTTCAATCAATAAAAATAATTCCTCCATCACCTATGCAATGAATCATATCATGCACGCTTGGGAGGGAACTTCTAAACAACTAAATGGAATTGTTCAATTGAATGGCAATGGACAATTAGAAAAAGTTGCTATCCTCACCAAAGTGAGTTCTTTTGATTCAAAAAGTTCTAATAGAGACGCTCATATGCTTGAAGTAGTTGAATCACTTAAATATCCTAATATTTCTTTTCAATCCACTTCTATTTCGGAAACATCCAAAGATAAATGGATGATCAAAGGAATACTTGATTTTCATGGTGTAAAAAAAGAAACATCTTTTGAGGCTACATCTAATAAGAAAAACAACCAAACAACTGTAGTTGGAAACTTCATCTTTTTACTAGAAGATTTTAAAATCGAAAGGCCTTCATTCATGCTCACTAAAGTAGACAATGAAGTAAAAGTAACATTTGAAATAGTCTGGTAAGCCAAGCGAACAGATTGCATGTTTCTTTGTTATAACAACATGCACGCTTTTTTAGTATTTCCGCATCAACTTTTTAAAGACGTACAACACTTAAGCAACTATTCAGCTGTTTATTTGATTGAAAATGAACTGTTTTTTAAACAGTACAAATTCCACCAACAAAAAATCACCCTGCATAGGTCTTCCATGAAATATTATGAAGACATGCTTGAGAAACTAGATCTCAACGTACAGTATATCAATAGCTATGACCCAGAAAGCAACATCCATCAACTATTTCAATCTCTAAAGAAAAGAAAAATTAAAGCTGTTACGCTTTACCATCCCAATGATAATTGGCTTGAGAAGCAATTAAAAGTAGAATCAAGTGAACAAAAAATCCAATTATCCTTTTTACCAAGTCCCAATTTTATCAACAACAAACAAGATGATACAACCTTATTGGGAACACGTAAACCCTTTTATCAAACCGGGTTTTATATTGATCAAAGAAAAAAAAGAAAGATACTGGTCGATAAAAAAAATAATCCTGAAGGTGGTCAGTGGACGTATGATGTAGAGAATAGGAAAAAAATTCCAAAGAATACAAGCATTCCTTCCATGCATTTTATGGGGACTAATAGATTTATTGATGAAGCAATCAAGTATACAAATACATATTTTAAAGACCATCTTGGATTTAACAACGCTCCATTCGGAAACCCTGATGCACCTCAGTATTATCCCTGTACTCACAAGGATGCAGAACAAGCAATGAAATTATTTCTTGAACAAAAATTGGAACATTTCGGGATATATGAAGATGCAATGCTGTATAAGGAAAGCACATTGTTTCACAGTGTATTGAGTCCGTTGATCAACATTGGACTGATTTCAGTTAATGATTTTATTGGTCAACTTGAAAAATATTATCAAGTTCAAAAAGCCCCTTTGAACAGTATTGAAGGGATCATCAGGCAATTGATGGGATGGAGAGAATTTGTACAACTCACCTATCAAAAAATTGGAAGCATTCAACGTACCAAAAACTTTTGGAGATTCAAGCATCCCATGCCGAAGAGCTTTTATGATGGAACTACTGGAATTGAACCCATTGATCTTACCATCAAAAAATTATTAGTAACGGGTTATTCGCATCATATAGAAAGACTGATGGTACTCGGAAACTTCATGTTGCTCTGTGAAATCAATCCGGATGATGTGTATCAGTGGTTTATGGAGATGTATATCGATGCATATGATTGGGTGATGGTACCGA
>CAYFLQ010000241.1:0-2945 GCA_964344065.1 uncultured Sphingobacterium sp.
ATTTTGTAATCAACCAGGGTTCTCCACATGCGCTTCCATCTCAATTCTTCCCTATTGATATATCCTTTTCGAAATCGATCCCAAAAGATGGCATTGTGATGATGATAGGTTTGATGAAAATGCTCAAAATCCTTGGTGGCTTTTTCATCCAATTTCATTTCAATAAAAAGATCTTTCAATGTTTCATGCGAATTGGTTTCAAAATCCCATAATGTATGATCAAGATCAAAAAATACTTGTTGATATTGCTTTGCCATAATCATGCAAAAGTACATGAACATGCCAAGAATCAGCTGATATCTGCTTTATTGGCTTTCCACTAACTTTACAAAAATTCACGGTATGAATGTTGTCATTACAGGCGCATCGAGAGGGATCGGGCAATCTATTGCTGAAGGATTTGCCAAAAAAGGAGCGCACTTATTTCTTTGCGCTAGAAACATGGCAAAAACAATGACCTGGCAACAGGAACTGATGAAAAAATACGCTATCAGCATCAGTAGTTTTGATGCAGATCTTTCAAATCCTACAGAAGTGAAGGCGTTTGCACAACATGTGTTAAACGCTACAGATCAAATCGATATTCTGATCAACAATACAGGCACCTATGAACCAGGTTCTACATACAATGAAGCAGAGGGACAACTTGAGAAAATGTTGAATGTAAATTTGTTTTCTGCTTACCATCTAACAAGAGCATTGATTGGCTCCATGATAAAGAAGAAGTCAGGTCATATCTTTAACATCTGTTCAATTGCATCATTGAATGCGTATCCAAATGGAGGATCCTACAGTATTTCCAAATGGGCATTGGCTGGATTCAGCAAGAATTTAAGAGAAGAGATGAAACCTCATCATATTAAAGTGACTGCCGTCTATCCAGGGGCAACGTTCACCAGCTCTTGGGATGGCATGGATATTGATCCGAAGCGTATTCTTGAAACAAGTGACATTACCAAAATGATTATAGCTGCAAGTGATCTTTCCATGCAAGCCTGTGTGGAAGATATTGTTATCCGACCTCAATTAGGTGATCTCTGATTAAATACTGAATCTGTATCCTACACTTCTAATGGATAGGAAGTGAACTGGATTTTTGGGATCTTTTTCGAAGTATTTACGAAAATTCAAAATAAAGTTATCGATGGTCCTGGTTGTTGGAAACACTTGATAGCCCCAAACAGCTTGGAGAATTTTCTCTCTGGAAACAACTTCGTTTTTGTACTCCATCATGAGTCGGAGCAGCATGATTTCTTTCTTGCTTAATTGAATTTCCTGTCCCTGAAAATTGGTTGCTTTTTGAGATTTGAAATCGATGGTATTTCCTCCAAATGTCAGTACCTCATTGACAGTAGAACGATCGGAAAGCTTTTTATTTTTATCAATTAATTTTTCAACCCTGAGCAACAATTCTTCCAAATTGAATGGTTTGGTCAGATAATCATCTGCCCCTTTCTTCAAACCAGTTACCCTATCTGCACTTCCTGATCGTGCACTCAACATCAGGATGGGAGTTTCGATATTGTTCAAGCGAATATGTTCACTTACATCAAATCCATCTAATTCTGGGAGCATGACATCCAGCAACACAAGATCAAAGTAGGCTTCTTTCACTTTCTTCAAGGCAGTGGCCCCATCCCCCACGCAGGTCACTTCATACCCTTCCAGCTCAAGGTTGAGCTTCAAAGCCTCTTGAAGATTTTCTTCATCTTCCACCAATAGTATAGAAGCGTTTTTGTCAGCCATTGTTGATTGATTTGGGAAGTTGGATTGCAAAAATACTTCCCTTTGGAATATTATTGGTAACCCTTATGCTTCCACCGTGGTCTTTGATAATTTTTGTACTTAAATAGAGTCCTAATCCTGTTCCCTTGGCCTTTCTCGTTTTTTCATCCTCCAGCCGATAGAATTTCTCAAAAACCTTTTCTTTGAGTTGATCAGGAATACCTTCCCCCTGGTCTTTGATGAATATTTCAATGTTACCAGAGTGTTCGTGACATATCACATCGATGCTGGCATCAGGCTGTGTATACTTGATGGCGTTGCCAAGAATGTTATTGATCACCATGCGAATCAAAAATTCTTCACCTATACAGTATAACTCTTCTTTTATATCATAGTTGAAAGCCCTGTCTGGATAACGTTTCTTAATTGATTCGCTTGCGTTGAATACAAGATCAGAAATATTGAAAAGTTGTTTGGTGAATTGATACCCGCCAGCATCGAGCTGAGAGCTCAATAAGATGTTGTTGCAAAGATTATCCAAGCGTTCCGTTTCATTGATGGCTTCATGAATGATTTTATTTTTCTTGGCTTCATCCAATTGATGCCTTTGCAATGTTTCGAGACTGAGTTTTGTAACTGCAATTGGCGTTTTCAATTCATGGGTCACTGCCATCATGAAATTTTTCTGTTGAAGTTGATAGCGAATTTGTCTTCTTACAGCTATATAGAGAAAAATACCTCCTACAACAATCAATCCGAAGAATGTCAACCCCTCACCGATGTACTGTTTTGCATTGCGCTGGTGTTCATCCATCATGACCA
This sequence comes from uncultured Sphingobacterium sp., assembly GCA_964344065.1. Lineage (GTDB taxonomy): Bacteria > Bacteroidota > Bacteroidia > Chitinophagales > Chitinophagaceae > Pollutibacter. Next base: position 2,548 of record CAYFLQ010000241.1, read on the forward strand.
TGGCTGTTGAATCATTGAACTGTCCTGATTTCTGTAAAGTCTCCATTTTGTATTTCAACATCAGGTCATTCTGCTGATCCAGCTCAATGTACCACCATACAAGAGCTGCTAGAATGTAGGAAAGCAGGATCCAGAATGCATATTCAGCAAATTTGAGTGGAATTTTATCAAACAGTCTCTGCATATTATTTGACTTTTTCCAGTCTAAATCCTACGTTCATAACATGTTGGAGGGGGTCAATGCGCATGTCTTGTTTGATCTCAATGGCGTAATGGCCAGGTCTTTTAAATTGAACAGGTTGAGGGTAAAGCAATACCCGGTGATCATACATATCATCCATCCCCGTTCCAAGCCAACGCTTTTCATTGGCCAAGGGGATGTTAAAGCGGTCTGATCG
>CAYFLQ010000242.1:0-2944 GCA_964344065.1 uncultured Sphingobacterium sp.
ATGCATGGCAGACCGAGGAGCCTATGTGCGTGTCCATCCTGCAAAAACATCTTTTGATGAATTGATGAAGTTCGAACCACATGGATTCTTTATCTCCAATGGGCCTGGTGATCCATCCACCATGTTCTATGCTGTTGAAACCGTGAAGAAAATATTAGAGACAAAAAAGCCCGTATTTGGTATTTGCCTTGGTCACCAATTGCTTGCACTCGCCAACGGTATCCCAACATTTAAAATGCACCATGGTCACCGTGGTTTAAACCATCCGGTAAAAAATCTGATGACGGGTACCTGTGAAATAACTACACAAAACCATGGTTTTGCAGTTGATCCAGATGCTGTGAGAAAATCAGATAAAATTGAAGTAACACATGTAAATCTGAATGATGATTCAATCGAAGGAATCAGATTGAAAGATCGACCTGCTTTTTCAGTACAGTACCATCCAGAAGCTACTCCTGGTCCACATGACAGCAGATATCTATTCGATGATTTCATTCAATTGATCAATAATAACTAGCTTTAGTAGATTGAAAAAGATTACTATCATCAATGGACCTAACCTGAACTTGCTGGGCAAGAGGGAGCCTTCCATATACGGATCAGAAGGATTCGATAGCTTTTTGGAAAAATTAAAAAAAGAGTACCCTGCCATTGAGATTACTTATTTCCAAAGCAATATAGAAGGGGAGTTGATTGATGCAGTGCAAAAAGCCGGATTCTCGCAAGATGGTATCATCATCAACCCGGGTGGGTATACACATACTTCTGTTGCATTGGGCGATGCCATCGCTGCCATCACTTCTCCAGTGATTGAAGTTCACATCTCAAATATCCATGCAAGAGAAGAGTTTAGGAAGATTTCACACGTCTCTGCAAAAGCCAAGGGAACCATTGCAGGGTTGGGCCTCGACGGATATGCCTTGGCCATGGATTATTTCAATCGTCAGTGATTTTTACTTTGACATTGCTGCCCTGATTACATTCAATGCACCTCCAGCTTTGAACCATTCAATTTGCTGAGCATTGTAGCTGTGATTGGCAACCAGTGAATCAGATGATCCATCTTTGTGATTCAAGATAACCTCAAGAGGTTTACCCGGACTGAATGTCGTGAGCCCAACGATATCAATCACATCATCTTCCTGGATCTTATTGTAATCATCTTTATTGCCAAAGGTTAATGCCAACATGCCTTGCTTCTTCAAGTTTGTTTCATGGATTCTTGCAAAGGATTTAACCATCACAACTCGAACCCCCAAATGACGTGGCTCCATGGCGGCATGTTCTCTTGATGAACCTTCACCATAGTTTTCATCACCCACAACAATCGTTCCAATGTTGGCAGCTTTGTACGCACGCTGAGTTGCAGGAACAGTTCCATATTCTCCAGTAAGCTGATTCTTTACCGAATCCGTTTTTTCATTGAAGAAATTCACTGCACCAATCAACATGTTATTACTGATATTATCAAGGTGTCCACGGAATTTTAACCATGGTCCTGCCATAGAAATATGATCAGTTGTACATTTTCCTTTTGCTTTGATCAGCAATTTCAGGCCTTTCAAATCGGTGCCTTCCCAAGAAGCGAAGGGATAAAGCAATTGAAGGCGCTTGCTGTCTGATTTAACATTGATCTGAACCTTGCTTCCATCTTCTGCAGGTGCTTGATAGCCTGCATCTTCAACTGAGAATCCTTTTGTCGGTAGTTCATCACCTGAAGGTGGATCCAATTTAACTTGTTCTCCTTTCTCATTTGTTAGGGTATCAGTAATTGGATTAAAGGTTAGGTCGCCTGCAATGGCAAGGGCTGTTACCAACTCAGGACTCGCAACAAATGCAAGGGTATTTGGATTGCCGTCTGCACGCTTGGCAAAATTTCTGTTGAAAGAGTGAACGATGGTATTTCTCTCTTGTTTCTCGGCTCCCATGCGATCCCACATGCCAATACAAGGTCCACATGCATTTGCAAATACTCTGGCGCCGATTTGATCGAATGTCTTAAGGAATCCATCTCTCTCAATCGTATATCTCACCAATTCACTGCCTGGAGTGATGGTGAATTCTGCTTTTGTCTTTAATCCTTTCTCTGCAACCTGTTTTGCTAAACTAACTGCACGACTGATGTCTTCGTATGAAGAGTTGGTGCAGCTTCCAATCAATCCCACTTCAACTTTTGTTGGCCAGTTATTTTTTGCAGCAGCCTCTTTCATTTGAGAAATAGGCGTTGCCAAGTCTGGAGTAAATGGACCATTCAAATGTGGTTCCAATTCGCTTAGATTGATTTCTATTACTTTATCAAAATATTTTTCTGGATGTGCATACACTTCTGGATCTCCCGTAAGATAAGATTTAACTTGATCAGCAGCTTCTGCTACTTCAGATCTGCCTGTTGAGCGAAGATATCTCGCCATGCTTTCATCATAGCCAAATGTCGATGTGGTAGCACCAATTTCAGCACCCATGTTACATATGGTTCCTTTACCAGTACAACTCATGCTGGTTGCGCCTTCTCCAAAGTATTCAACGATGGCATTTGTTCCACCTTTTACAGTAAGAATGCCAGCAACTTTAAGAATGACATCTTTGGGAGATGCCCATCCGTTTAGTTTGCCTGTTAGTTTTACTCCAATCAATTTAGGCATCAACAGCTCCCAACTCAATCCAGCCATGACATCACAGGCATCTGCACCACCAACACCAATGGCAATCATCCCCAACCCACCTGCATTCACTGTGTGTGAGTCAGTGCCAATCATCATTCCACCTGGGAATGCATAGTTCTCCAACACAACCTGGTGGATAATACCAGCTCCTGGTTTCCAAAATCCAATGCCGTATTTATTAGATATGGAGGATAAAAAATTATATACCTCATCGTTTTCAGTGATGGCTTTTTGTAAATCCGATTTGCTTTCATCTTTCGCAACGATCAAGTGATCGC
>CAYFLQ010000243.1:0-1008 GCA_964344065.1 uncultured Sphingobacterium sp.
GCTAGGCGTAATCTGGAATTTTAAATAAAAAAAAGGGAGGCAACTGCCTCCCTTTGTAAGTTTTAATAAATTTTTTAAGCGGCAATATCTATTGCTTCTTCAATTTCTTTCCATTGCTTGTAAAGATCATCATTTTCAATCTTAACTTGAATGCCATAACGCTTGGCAATTTTATCCATCTCTTGTTCCATTTGGAACATTGATGCTGAATTTGTTGCCACATACTCAAGTTTTAGAGTGACCTTATTTGCTTTCTCCTTTTCCTTTTTAACATCCAAGACCTCTTTAATTTCCTTGGATGTCACATCCTTATGAAGAACATTCTTTTCAATTAAATTTGAAAATTGATTGTCCTCTAACTTTGCCAATTGATACAATGTGGTCCAACTATTTGGCAAAATCTCTAAATGCTCATTGAACCGGTAATCCATCTTGCCAATTTCACGCAACTTCCTAAAAGTTGAATCCTTTGGACCAGATCCAATTTGAACACAGAATTCATCAAATTCTTCTTTTTTCAAAAATTTCTCTGCGTCACAAATTGTCTTGCCCAACAAAATGACACTTTCAACTGTCTTTTTTGCATAGTGGCGATATTGATTCACATAGTCAGAGAGAGTGGCGGGGGTGGATGCCTCTTGGGCAGTGATCATTGCATTTGTCATTTCAATTGTCCTTTTAAAAATAAGAGAGGCGGAAGTGCTTCTCTATGATTTGAGAATAGAATTAATCGTGTTATTAACGTATGGGATGCAAAATCAGTTTTTAAGGTGTTAAGATGTCTGACCGTTTTCCCCGAAGTTTTGCTGCCAGACACCCTCTTTTTCGGGCAAAATATTCCGATACGGGCATTTGGTGGGAAAACAGCGTCTATTACCTGTGGTGGGAATATCTAAAGCGGCATGAGGGGTATAAAAAGACAATTACCAACAAGCGGAAAGGTCAATATTCAAATCTTTTCAATGACTTTGGTGACATACATTCGTCAGATTTCAAGTCTTGGTGGAC
>CAYFLQ010000243.1:1018-2942 GCA_964344065.1 uncultured Sphingobacterium sp.
CCTTCGCCTGTAATCAAGGGGAATGGCAACGAGCAGTGTTCGCTCATCCCTCCCTGCTTGTATCAGTTCCAGCGCTTGTTGATCAGTCAGAGAGATGACCCTTGTCGGTGCGGGTGAACGGGGTGCTGTGTTGTTTTCAGAACCACCCGCACCAACTCGGGTTATCTCTCTGACTGATCAACAAGCGCTGGAACTAATCCAAGCAGGGAGGGATGAGAGAACACTGCTCGTTGCCATACCCCTTGATTACAGGCGAAGGACAATTACAAAATCTTTGTCCAAGATCTTATCTGACAACCATTCCAGAAAGCGTGGTGAGAAACGAGTTAAGTTTAGTCGTGCGAAATATCCGCTTCATCACGCACCTGATGTCTCAGCGCTTAAATCAACTCTTGCCTGTTATGATTTGAAACTTCAAAATCCCGATATGCCCCTATGGAAGATTGCGCAAATCGTTGGAGTATCGAGAGGATTAACTCAGGCAGAATTGGAAGGCACTGGAGGGCACGTTGCTGATAAAAAGGCATCGATGACGGCAGGGGTCAGCAGAAAACTCAAACATGCCGCCAAACTGATCGAAGGTGTTGGTAAGGGTATATTCCCTGTCAAATAATGTTCCAAATGGAACACCGTATTTCTTGATATTTTGTTCTTTTTAACGGACAATCATTCCATGGACAAAAAGATCAAATCCAAATCCAGTTCCCAAGTCAGGTTGAGATCGCCTGAAAATACCTTCAGTAAAAGTTCTATATGGGTTGAGAGTGACAACTTTTACGGAGCGGTTAAAAATCAGAAAAGAAGCAAAAACAAAATCAATGAATATTTGATAATTGGATTTGATACTGAATTCAAGTCTCCCGATCTTGCTTTGAGCAATGAGCAAGTGAAGGATGGTGAGGCAAAGAATATTATTTTGTCCTACCAGATACACTGCAAAATATTTGATCCAGAAAACCCAATTCAAAATGAATGGAGTGGAATTTGTTATCCTGAAAACAATGAAAGATATAGTTTATCTGACATCATCATCTTTTCTATTTGGAAGGGGGTTCAGGAAAAAAAGATTAAATCTGTTCCTCGAACAATTTATTTGGTCGGGCATTTTACAAGAGCAGACATTCCAGCATTTTCTGATTTTCAAGATTTAACAATGCTGATGTCCAGTGTCCGCAATACGTTTCTTTCAATTGATGGTCATATACCCGTTGAAATTGAATTTCCTAATAATGATGAGAATGTTGAACTTCGTGTCCTGATAAGAGACACGATGCTGTTAACTCCTGCTGCATCTAAGAGTCTTCAAGCATTGGGTGAACTTGTTGGTGTTGATAAAATCAAACTCGATCCAGATGATGCGCAAGACCGTTTCTTGAAGCGTAATATGGATTATCTATTAGAGACCAATCCTGATTTGTTTGAACGCTACGCAATCAATGATGCTTTGATTTGCGTTCGATATGCTGAGAAGTTGCGAGAACAAACCGAGCAACTTTTAGGAACAACCAAGATACCAGCAACATTAACTTCAATAGGCGTTGAACTGTTATGGAACTCTTATAAAGATACTAAAAGAACCGTTGATTTACGTGAAGTCTCTTGGCACCTTCCTCTTGCGACAGATTCTTATCACGGTGGAAGGAACGAACAATTCTGGTTTGGTCCAGCATTTGAAGATGATTGGATTGATTATGATCTTGCTGGTGCCTATCCCACAGCAATGGCATTGATTGCTGAACCTGATTGGCGGAATATTCGTGTCACAAAGAACATTGATGATTTTACCCCATTAACAAATGGTGTTGCGCATATTGAATTTGAGTTTCCAAAATCTACAAGATTTCCTGTTCTTCCTGTCCGAACCCAAAATGGTCTGATTTTCCCTCTAAAGGGGGTTAGCGATTGCGCTGCGCCTGAACTGTAT
>CAYFLQ010000244.1:0-2883 GCA_964344065.1 uncultured Sphingobacterium sp.
CTTTCCTGAGGAAATAAATTGATGTATTTTTACGCCTAATTATATATCCAAAACCGACACCTATTCATGGCCAATCGATTAAAATCAACCAAAGCGGAAGTAGAAACGGAACAGTTGGTCGATGACAAAGAAGAGGTCATTGAAGTTAAGTCACTCTTTAGAGACGAAAGAACACATAAGATTATCGGTTCTGTCTTGCTTTTCATTTGTTTCTTTTTATTTGTTTCATTCACATCATATTTATTTACTTGGACAGAAGATCAGGATAAAATTCGTGATATGGGATCGAAGATTCTTCGTCCCAATGAATTAGAGATCAACAACCTATTGGGAAGTTTCGGCGCATATGTTTCATTTGTATTTTTTGAATACGGATTCGGCATCGCTTCCTTTTTGTTTTGTTCCTTGTTCTTTGTAGTAGGAGTCAATTTGTTATTTGATAAAGCAGTTTTCTCCATTGCAAGAAACATAAGATATCTCATGTTGGGGTTGCTTGTATTAAGTGTGAGCGCATCATTCTTTACACCTGCTTCAGCCTTTAATTGGGGTGGAGCATTTGGGAAGTTTGCTTCAGGTTGGTTAAAAGGCGTTATTGGATGGGCTGGTACATTTGCGTTGTTGTCCTTATCCATATTCACTTATGTTATATGGAGATTCAATCCCATGTTCAAGTGGCCAGTATTTTCGTCTAAGATATCTACCGCCGACGTCCTAATGGATGAACAATCAACAGATGTTGCAGTAGTTCCTGAAGAAGTGCAGCCAAGGCTTGATTTGACAGAAGGAAATTCATTGGATGAAACAGCCAACCGATTTGAGCCCAAGCCCATGGCTGATCCATTGATGGGGCCTTTGAACGTGATTACAGAACCGGTTTCTGAAGTGGAAAGTATTTCTGAACCCATCAAAGAGGTATTGCCAATACAAATTGAAGAACCTAAGATTGAAAACAAGGTTGAAGAACTTCCCCTGGAGATCAAAGCACCTACTGAAGATGAGCCTGCAGTGAAAACGGTAGCATCAGTATTGGCATCGCCCAATTTTGACCCTATTGCAGATTTGAAAGGATATAAATATCCCTCACTTGAATTGCTTGCGCAGCATTCTGGTGAAAAAATTGTGATGGATCAACATGAGCTGGAAGCAAATAAAAGTCAGATCATGAAGACCCTTCAGGATTATGACATTGAGATTCAAAAAATATTTGCAACAGTTGGACCAACAGTTACCTTATATGAAATCATTCCAGCTGCAGGTGTAAGGATTTCTCGTATTAAAAATTTAGAAGATGATATTGCACTGAGTTTATCTGCGTTGGGCATTCGTATCATCGCGCCGATTCCTGGAAAGGGTACCATTGGTATAGAAGTACCTAATGTGAAGAAAAGTGTTGTTGGAATGCGTTCCCTATTGGGCTCAGAGAAATTTCAAAAAAATGATTTCGCTTTACCCATTGCATTGGGAAAGAAAATTGACAATGAAAATTTCATCGTGGATTTAGCAACCATGCCACACTTGTTGATGGCAGGTGCAACAGGACAAGGTAAGTCAGTTGGATTGAATGCAATTCTGGTTTCGTTGTTGTATAAAAAACATCCATCACAATTGAAATTTGTGTTGGTGGATCCCAAAAAAGTTGAACTCAGTTTATACCGCATCATTGAAAAACATTTTCTTGCAAAACTTCCCGGTGAAGAAGATGCGATTATCACAGATACCAGAAAAGTAGTGAACACACTCAATGCGCTATGTATTGAGATGGATGAGCGGTATGATTTATTGAAGGATGCCGGTTGCAGAAACATCAGAGAGTACAATGAAAAATTCATAGGTCGGAGGTTGAATCCTGAAAAAGGGCATAAATTTTTGCCATTCATTGTGTTGGTTATAGATGAATTCGCTGATCTTATTATGACAGCGGGTAAAGAAATTGAAACTCCCATTGCTCGTTTGGCGCAATTGGCCAGGGCCATTGGTATACATTTGATCGTTGCAACACAACGCCCTTCTGTTAACATCATCACAGGAACCATCAAAGCCAATTTCCCTGCTCGTATTGCTTTTAAAGTATCTTCTAAAGTTGACAGCAGAACTATTTTGGATGTCGGTGGTGCAGAGCAATTGATTGGACGCGGGGATATGCTAGTATCATATCAAGGTGAGGTGACGAGGGTGCAATGTGTGTTTGTTGATACGCCAGAGGTTGAAAAGGTGGTTGATTTCATAGGTGAACAAAAGGGGTATCCATCTGCTTTTGAATTACCCGAGGTTATAGATGAAAAAGACAATGAAGACCGCGATCTGGATTTGTTGAGCAAAGACCCTTTGTTTAATGAGGCAGCAACGTTGATTGTTCAAAGTCAAATGGGCTCTACTTCATTGATACAAAGGAGGTTAAAGTTGGGGTACAATCGTGCAGGTCGCTTGATGGATCAATTAGAAGCCGCTGGTATTGTTGGTCCAAGCAAAGGCAGCAAAGTGCGTGAAGTGCTTTTTAAAACGGAATACGAACTCGAGCAGTTTCTAAAATCAATGGAATAGTCTTTTCTTTGCAGAACTCTAAGATTAAAAACATGTTATCAAGCAACCGCCTCATATTAGTCTTTCTTCTTTTTATATCTTCTTTTCAAGTATTTGCTCAAGCTCCAAAAGGAATGGGTAAAAGTGACCCCGAGGCGAAAAAAGTGTTGGATGCTGTTAGTACAAAGTTCAAGACATTTAAAGCCATCAAAGCTTCTTTCGCTTTAAAAATTGAAAATGCTGCTGGTAAAGTTCAAGGTGTTAAGTCGGGCAATGTGATGATGAAAGGAATGAAATATCGTGTTTCAATTACTGGTCAGGAAATATTTTGTGATGGAACAACAGTATGGACATATGACGTTG
>CAYFLQ010000245.1:0-2871 GCA_964344065.1 uncultured Sphingobacterium sp.
TCTTTATTGTAGCCACTGAATTTATAATTTGTATTGAAAAATCATTATATAAAATTTTGATTTTCACGCTGTTAATCAACCATTACATTCAATAATATCCGCAATTCAATCATATCACTCTTTTCATCTACAGTTTTGATAATACATTGAAAGCCAAGATTTTATTGTTACCTTTACATCCCAAAACCGATGCCTAAACATGGAGATGTCTAAAAATTTTGACTTCAAATCTGCAGAAGCAAAGTGGTACAAACACTGGTTGGATCAAAAGTATTTTGAAAGTACTCCGGATGACCGTGAGCCATACACGGTTGTTATTCCACCTCCCAATGTTACCGGTATTCTTCACATGGGTCATTGCCTGAACAATACCATTCAAGATATTCTTGTGCGCCGTGCCCGCATGATGGGCAAAAATGCATGTTGGGTTCCTGGTACAGATCATGCCTCTATTGCAACAGAAGCAAAGGTTGTTCAAATGCTCAGAGAACGAGGTATTCAAAAAGCAAGTTTGAGCAGAGAAGAATTTTTGAAATATGCGTGGGAATGGAAGGAAAAATACGGCGGAATCATTCTCCAGCAATTGAAAAAACTGGGATGTTCGTTGGATTGGAACAGAACCAGTTTCACCATGGATCCTGATTATTACAAATCAGTGATTCAAGTATTCAATACACTTTACGAAAAAGGATATATCTATCGTGGTAAAAGAATGATCAACTGGGATCCACGTGCCAAGACTGCTTTGAGTGATGAGGAAGTAATTTTCAAAGAAGTACATGGGAAGATATATCACTTAAAATATCAATTGATCAATTCGAATGGTGCTGAATTGCCTTTGGCAGATCACCATATTACGATCGCAACTGTTCGTCCGGAGACCATCCTGGGTGATGCTGCGATTGCAGTTCATCCTGATGATGAACGATATAAACATCTAATTGGTACGCATGCATTGGTGCCCTTGATCAAACGGATGATTCCAATCATTGCCGATGAGTATGTAGCAATGGACTTCGGAACAGGTGCTTTGAAAATTACTCCAGCACATGATATGAATGACTATCAAATTGGAATGAAACATGGACTGGAAGTCTTTGAAATTCTGAATGAGGATGGTACACTGAGTGAAGATGCACAACTGTTGATTGGGAAAGACAGATTTGAAGCAAGAAAAGAGATCATAGCATTGTTAGAAGCACAAGGACATGTTGATAAGATTGAGGACTATACACATCAAGTTGGATTTTCTGAAAGAACAGATGTAGTGGTGGAGCCAAGATTATCACTGCAATGGTGGGTGGATATGAAAAAGATTTCATCTCCCGCTTTGAGTGCAGTCAATGATGGTGAAATTGATTTTCATCCTGCGAAATTCAAGAACCTATACAGACATTGGATGGAGAACATCAAAGACTGGTGTATCTCTCGTCAATTGTGGTGGGGGCATCAAATTCCTGCGTGGTATGATGATCAAGGTCGATTTGTAGTGGCAATGGATGAGGCTGATGCCAAGAAAAAATTTGCAGCTCAACACCAAGTTCAAGATCCCATATTGAAACAGGACGAAGATTGTTTGGATACCTGGTTTTCTTCATGGCTTTGGCCTTTTGAAGTTTTTAAAGGACTGTCAAATCCTGGTAACAAAGATGTCAAGTATTATTACCCAACACAAACGTTGGTTACCGCACCAGAAATTATATTTTTCTGGGTTGCGAGAATGATCATGGCAGGATTTGAGTTCATGGGAGAGAAGCCTTTTAAAGATGTTTACTTCACAGGTATCGTTCGAGATCATCTTGGAAGAAAAATGTCGAAGCAATTAGGCAATTCACCAGACTTGCTTGAAATGATTGATGAAATTGGCGCAGATGCAGTGCGGTTTGGAATATTGATTGCATCTCCTGCAGGAAATGATTTGTTGTGGGATAAAGCATCAAATGAACAGGGACGAAATTTCATCAACAAAATATGGAATGCACTGAAGTTGATTCAACTTTGGAAAGAAAAGTCAAAATCAACGCTCACAGCAGAAGAAATTTCACTGTCGAGTGATTGGCCACATGAATGGTTTGAAGCCCGCTTGCATCAATCATTACAGGAAGTAGATCAACTGATGGATCAATTCAAATTAAGCGAGGCATTAAAAACATTGTATTCTTTGATTTGGGATGATTATTGCAGCTGGTACTTGGAATGGATCAAGCCAGGTTTTGAAAAGCCCATGGATCAAAAGCATATCAACAAGGCAGTTGCCTTCTTTGAAATACTGCTTGAAAGGTTACATCCATTCATGCCATTTGTCACTGAAGAAATGTATCATATATTGAGGGATCAATCAGTCGATATCTGTGTGAAGCAGATCGATCAATCCTATAGCAATCAAAAAGTTGATGTATCCATTTTGCAAAATGGTGAAAGCTTGAAAGAGGCTATTACTTCCATCAGAGATGCAAGGATAAAAGCGCAGATCAAGAACAAAGATGCCATCAAGATTCATTGCAGTACCAAAAATGAATCACAGTGGAATGCCATCAAAGAATTATTAAGCAAGCAAGTGAATGCTGAGCAGTTTAACTATACCAATGAGGTTATTCCAGAGTCTATACAATTGGTGATTGGTGGCGATAAATTTTTTATTACTTCCAACCAGGTTATTGATACTTCTTCTCAAAGAAAGCAATTGGAAGAAGAACTTAATTATTACAAAGGATTTTTGACTTCTGTAGAAAAGAAGCTTTCCAATGAGAAGTTTGTTCAAAATGCAAAGCCAGAAGTAGTTGCCATGGAAAAGAAAAAGCAATCTGATGCGCTGGAAAAAATCAAGTTGCTGGAAGAGAGTCTCTCTAATTTATAGCAACTGTTGTATAC
>CAYFLQ010000246.1:0-2864 GCA_964344065.1 uncultured Sphingobacterium sp.
AATCCCACCTTTTCTTGAATGATAGTCTTGCGTATTCTCTTTATTTTTTATAAGGAGAAACCATTGGCAAAGCGCGATTATCATTCCCGCAAGCCGCAGAGGATGTGAGTTATGACCTTGCACGCAGATATGAAATATTAAAGATCATATCGATGAAAGCATCAGGAGGTGCTCAAGTTATTCAAGATTTTTCGCCCGAATTCTATTTGTTCCTTGGCAAACTGTTCTAATGCCTTGATGTCAATACGATCGGGCAAGAGCGTGATGGGGTCGATGAGTCCGCGCCTGATATCATGGACCTTGGTAAGTAAATAATGGATATAAACTCTGGGATTAATTTCATTGATGATGGCGCTGATAATCAATGTGTACCACAATGCATGGAGCTTTCCACAGTCTTCATTACCGATGAAAAGCCAGTTTTTCTTGCCAAGGGCGATGTCTCTGATTGTGTTTTCAACGTAATTAGTATCGATTTCTGCCATACCATGTTGCGTATACGAAATCAGGTATGGCCATTGCTTCAAGGTATACGTGATAGCTTTCCCAAGTTTGCTTTTGGGTAACACTTTATCCTTGATGAACTGTAGCCATTTGTAAATGGCTTTCAGGATGGGCCGTGCGATTTTTTGGCGTAGACGTTTGCGGGTACGGTGATGAATATTTTTGATGTTACGCAGTCGCTCCTCCAATTCATAAAGCGGCTTTAAGCGTTGGATCATTTCAGCGGCAATACCATGTTTATCCTGGCTGATTTTAACCACAGCACTGAATTTGCGTCGCGCATGCGATAAACACCCAAAAGCTACGATATCATCCCGTTTTCGTAATCCATCATACCCGGGATAACCATCGGTTTGCAGAAGTCCCTTGAATGTTTTCAGGCGTGCTTCTGCATTGGCAGCTTTCCGAGTCAAGCTAAAATCAAAAGCAACCAGGCCCTTGCCCATGTTCGGTGCAAAATAAGCCCACACATATCCTTTTTTATTGGTCTCCAGTACTTTCACTGGAGTTTCATCAACCTGCAGATAACGGCTTTGCAGGATTGCCCAGATGGCTTCATAGACTTCCCACAAGGCAAGACCAGCTCCCGTGACCCAATTGGCCATCGTTTTATCCGAGACGGTGATGGCACGACTTTGCATAATTTTGGATTGTCGATACAGCGGCAAATGATATTGATATTTGTTGAGTATCACATCGGTTAACAAGCTGGGGCCTGCGATGGCTTTGGGTAAAGGGGCAGGAGGTTTTGGAGCCATAACAAGCGTATCACATGGACGACAACCATATTTCAGGCGTATATGCTCAATTACACAATATTGGACAGGGATAATTTCCAGTTGTTCTGATTTCTCTTGTCCGATCGCATGCAATGGCTTTCCACAGCACGTGCAAATTTGTTCTGCTGCGGGTAGTTCATGAATGACGGTGTACCTAGGGAGGGTTGCTGCATCGAATTGACGATTGCCACGGGGGTTAATCTTGCGTACATGTCCAGCAACATTTGTCTGTTTGGCTTCAGAGATGGATGAAGGAGGCACAGGCGGATTGGGTGTTAACTGAGCCATAAGGTTTGTCAGGTTCAGGCTACTGCTGCTTTCACTGGATTTTCCAAATAATTGATCCTTTTGGTACTTCAATAACTCTTTCAAGCGCGCAATTTCATCTTCTAAAACAGAAACCCGCTCCTGTAATTGATGAATGGCGATACCCCGTAAATCATAGGCTTCTTGTAATTTTTCCCAATCGCTATACAACATGTTATGCATTATCTTGTGATTCTTGATGCGAGAATTATAACATATGTTTTTTTAGAGCAATTTTGACCCTCTACAGGATTAATAACGCCTTTTATTTTTTTTGCATGTCATGGGGATGTAACATGACGTTACAGATGCAATCAAGGCGTTATAATAGCGTCCTGGAGCATCAAAAAACAGGTATGGATAAATGCAACTGAAAAACAAAAATACTTGAAAAAACCCTGTCAATACCTTTTGAAAAAAAATTTTAAGTCTTTTCGTGGGTGACTTTGTCACCCATTATAGAAATACACCATCAATACAGGCAATCAGGAAAATTTCTCATAATTGAGTTCCCGCCAGTTTCGCATTTTTTGCCATTCAAGTCCTGCCAGCAACCAACCGAGCTCATCGACTCCCATTTCCATGCTCCCGGTTTTGGGATTATGGGTAAAATAAAACCGTCCTTGTTCCAGACGCTTGTACAATAAAATAAAACCGTTCTTGTGCCAGGAAAGACATTTGATTTTATCCTTGTGCCGATTATAAAAAAGGTAAATGCCATCCTGTGCATTTTGATTGAGTTCACGTGCTACCAAACTCACTAACCCATCAATGGAGCAACGAAAATCTATCGGTTGCCGATACAACCAGATTTTTTTACCGTATAGTTGAAGCTGCATTGAGCACCTCCCGGAATAATACAATAAATTGCGGTTCTTGTGCTTGAATGCGCGCTATAACCTGGTTTGGAAAACAGAACTCCATCGTCATAGGCTCTTGATGGTTCACATGAACAGCTCTCGTTGTTACTTCATAAAAACCGCCCGCAGATTCTGCTTGCAACTGAATAGACCATTTTGCAAAGTGGTCCAGAGGAATATCATGCTTCTTGCAAAACCGGCTTTGACTCCAGCCTGTTTTTTTCCACTCGTCATATAGGTAGCGTTTTTCTTCCACGCTCAAGTCCTCTGAGGCTTGAGGGAATGATAATCGTTCTTTGCACATGGTTTCTCCTTATAAAAAATAAAGAGAATATGCAGGTCAATCATTCAGGAAAAGGTGGGATTATTGGGGGGATACGTCTGTAAAAACGGTCCTCCTAGATGGTATCAATAC
>CAYFLQ010000247.1:0-2862 GCA_964344065.1 uncultured Sphingobacterium sp.
ATAGAGTGGGGTGCTTTTATTACAGTGGTGATTGATTTCTTTATTGTTGCCTTTGCGATGTTTCTCATAATAAAGGGAATCAACGCTTTGAAGAAGAAAGAAGAGCAAGCTTCAACAGAAATTTCATCCACCGATAAACTGCTTACTGAAATAAGAGACCTGCTAAGAAAATGATTTAATCAGTCCTGCGACAACCTTGTCGATCGGAAGGGAAACAGAGTGCTCTCCAAATTCTTCCATCGGTATCATGCGGAACGTTTCCGTTTCACCAGTTTCACGGTAAACAGATAATTGTTGCTCATCAAATTCAAATGCTTTTTCTCTTAACGGCACTTTTATAAATTCCAATGGCTCAACTTTATAGTAAATGGATATGATTTGATGCTCAGGATTGAACGCTGACATTTGAAAGAAGTCGGTAGTGTAGAGATGTTCTTTTACATCTACTTTTAAATTCATCTCTTCCATAAATTCCCTGGCTAAACAAGCTCTTGTGCCTTCTCCAAATTCCAATCCACCGCCAGGAAATTTGGTGTAATAATTTCCTCTAATAAATTCATCACTAACCAATACCTGATTGTCTTCTGAAATAAGAATACCGTATACCCTGATATTGAACATGATCAAATGGAAATTTTACCTGAATAGACAAATTGAGCCGGACCTATGAGCCAGATATTGTTGAATGTTTGATCATCTTCTCTTTCAAATTCAATATTTAGTTGTCCGCCTTTTACTTGTACACGCATGGTTTGATGACCATCTTTCTCAGCACTCGCCAAAGCGGCTGCTGTAGCACCTGTTCCACAACTCAATGTCTCATCTTCAACGCCTCTCTCATATGTGCGAATCTTGATGCCTTGATTGACTCGTTCAACAAAATTTACATTGATGCCATCAGCCTTGAATGTTTCATTATAACGAATGCTTCTGCCTAGATGAAACACATCTGTTTCGTCAACATGTTCAACATACTGAATATAATGTGGTGATCCAGTATTGAGTATTTTAGCATCCTTGCTCTGTTTAATCCCTTTTACATCCTGCATTTTCAATTTTATCAACCCAGTGTTCAGGATTTCTGCATCATGTGGACCGTCTGTTGCAATGAAATGATAAATGGATTTATGTATTCCCTGATCTTTTGCGAATTGAACCAAACATCTGCCACCGTTTCCACACATGCTTCCTTCATTACCATCGGCATTGAAATAACGCATGTTAAAATCAACACCATCGGCATTTTCCAACATCATGAGTCCATCAGCTCCAATTCCAAATCTTCGATCACAAAGAAAGTTCACTTGTTGAGCAGTTAGTCCATTGTATGCATGGTTCCTGTTGTCTAAAATGATGAAATCATTTCCCGTGCCATGGTATTTGAAAAATTCAATATTCATTTATATGTGCTCTAATGTTGTTTTAATTAATCGTTCCATGGATGCATCTGCATCGCTTGAAAATGTTCCTGCCAATCTATTTGCAACGATCACACTCAGTGATAAACATTCGTGTCCAAGTATTTTACCCAATCCATAAATCGCTGAAGTCTCCATTTCAAAGTTCAAGATCCTGTTATTGCTCCAGCGGAATTGTGTAAGATCTTGATTTAATGTTGGATTGGCTAAGCCAAGTCTAAGTATTCTTCCTTGAGGTCCATAAAATCCGGGGCACGTTACAGTGATACCTCCATGTGTTTCTCCTGCAAATTTTGCAAGTAATGTTGCGCTTCCTGTAGTAGCATAAGGTTGAATGGAAGGGGAGAGCCTAATCTGTGATTTAAATTGAGCCAACAAATCAATTTCATGTTGATCATTGGCATGAGCATAATAATGCAAAAGATTGTCTAAACCAATACCATACGTGGTTGCAACAAAACTATCTACATCAATATCTTTTTGTAGAGAGCCTGAAGTGCCAATGCGAATAAAGTGCAAAGCTTTTTTCTCTTTTTTTTCTGTTCTTGTTTCAAAATCAATATTAGCCAAGGCATCCATTTCATTGAATACGATATCAATGTTATCCGGACCAATCCCTGTTGAAACTACACTCAGTTTTTTTGATCCTATCCAACCCGTATGTGTAATGAACTCTCTATGATGGGATCTGTGTTCAATCCTATCAAAGTATTTACTTACTTTCTCTACACGAAAGGGGTCACCTACCGTGATGATGGTATCTCCAATCTCCTCCGGGCGCAGATCTAGGTGGTAAATTGCACCTCTGCTATTGATGATCAATTCTGATGATGGTATGGGGTTCATGCGTAAAGGAAGCCTTTATTAATCCATTCAAAATTAGTACTTTTGCAGCGGTTCGATGCGAGTTGAATCTATTGGTCCTGTGGCCGAGTGGCTAGGCAGAGCTCTGCAAAAGCTTCTACAGCGGTTCGAATCCGCTCGGGACCTCCAAGCGAAGGAAACTTCGCTTTTTTCTTATGACCAGATATTCAAAATGGATCAGTTTGTTGGCATTTGGAATGCTCATTGCAGCATGTTTCATGCCCTGGGCTTATTATGCAGATATAGACAAACATTTCACAGGCTTTTATTCTGAAAAGAATATCTATGGAAAGCCTGTTAAACTTTTATGGGTGTTTTCAAGTATCACCACACTAAGTGCATTTATTAAAAATCTTTGGTTGAAAAGAGCTGCTTTGTTGGTTGGCGGACTCAATGTTGCTTATGCCATTAAAAATTTTCTACTCTTTGGATCTTGTTATCTTGGATATTGTCCGGAAAAAGAATTAGGACTTTATTTGATGTTGGTTTCTTCTATCGTGATTTTTGTAATGACTTTTTTGCCGGAAGGGGCAATACAGAGGGAGAAGCCTGCCCAGACCGAAGTGTCTGGGGGACGAGG
>CAYFLQ010000248.1:0-2858 GCA_964344065.1 uncultured Sphingobacterium sp.
ATCTTTTCGGACTTGGCTTTCTATTACTTTCAGCAGCGTTGGCAAAAAAAGGAACTGGAAACATTGGGCACAATGCACATTTTTGGGGAAGTATCTATGGTGTAATGTTTACGTACGTCGCTGCAAAATTTTTTGCAAAAATTGATTTACTGGAGTATTTTATTAAAACAGTTCTAGGCTAATTACTTGAATGTTAGCTTTAGAATATTTTTTGTGGAAGGAAGTACTTTAACTCTGTCATCAATGCGTCTTCCAACTACCCAAATTATTTTTTTGTTGGATTCAATTACAAATTGATGTTCCTTTTCTGTTAATGATAATTTCTGATCAATCAAGAACTTTGAAATTTTTTTCTTTTTTTTCATTCCCAGAGGATAGAAATAATCTCCTTTTTTCCATGGTCTTAAAACCAATGGAAATTTTATCAAGGATGCATCCAGCCAAGCTTCATCAATTCTTGATGAAGGTTCTTTGTATGAATGGAATTTGGATATGGCAATAGAATGATCTGCAAACGATACTTTCTGATCGTGTTCTTCTACAACATATTGTGATGAAGAATACATCCCTTTTAAATCTATCAACAACCAATCTCTGTTTTTAAGCACTCTGTGGGTAGCGGATTCTATGTATTTTCCAGTTTCAGCATTCAATATTTTTTTTAGCTCATCTATTTGATGTGCACCAAATCCAAACGATGAAAAGATCTCATAAATAATAGTGTCAAGAGGCACGGTTGCTATCAACTTCTTTACTGGAATAGCCCATGCATTGCCTTTCTTTTCAATTAACTTCTTTTTGATCAAAGAAATTTGTTGCTGATAAAGCAATGCAACTTCATTCAATCTCTTGCTATTATCAACAAGATTTTGTCTGTAGGAAGGAAGTATCTTTTCAACTGAAGGCAATACTTCATTGCGTAGCATGTTTCTCGAATAATCATTTTCTTTGTTTGAGCTGTCTTCAACCCATTTTAATGAATGCTGATGTGCATATGCTGAAATCTGTTCTTTGTTCGCATTCAACAAAGGCCTTACTACATTTCCTTCTTTTAGCTTCATACCAGTGAGACCAGCAATACCAGTTCCTCTAAAAAAATTAAATGCGATGGTTTCACATTGATCGTCTTGGTGATGTGCTGTAAGCAACAAAGGTCGATCCCCTTTGGATGCAAAATATTCCATTTGCTCCTGAAACCATTCATACCTCAACATTCTGGCAGTTTCCTGTACTCCTGTTTTATGCTGCTTCATAGCATCCTTTGTGTCAAAATGTTTGATGATACAATCGATGTTCATGGAGGATGCCATTTGTTGAACAAATGCTTCATCACGCTTGCTCTCTTCCCCTCTTAACTGAAAATTACAATGGAGCAAGGTGATAGTATAGTTCAACTGATGCAAAAGATGCACCAATACAACTGAATCTATACCTCCACTGCAGGCAATGAGCAATCGATGCTGTTGTGAAAAAAGCTCGTTTGACTCAATACCATGCTTGAAAATTGATAAGAGGTCAATATCGTTGTGAGATTTTTTCAATCCAGATCAAGTTCGTCTTTTAAATGATCCAATGCGCCATTGAGTTCTCTTAAATCATTTTTATCAGTAGAAGCCACTGCTACTTTTATTCCCTTCTCAAGTACTTCAAGGGCTGCATCATATTGCTGAATTTTTTCATAGGCTTTCGCCAAATGATAATACGTCCCAACATAATTTGGATCCACCAATAACAATTCCTCCATCTCATGAATGGCTTCATCGATTTTCCCCATTTTAATCAATTCCATAGCCAACGCATGTCGACTAAAACAATCATCCGGGAATGTTGATATGATTTCTTTCAACTTCGCAATCCGGTCCATCAAAATTTCATTTACTGATCATACAAAAATACCTCACCAGGTGTTATCTTTATGGTAAGATAGTTGTCATGACAACTAATTTTAACAATCAGGCATATGAAGATACTTGTTTGCATTAGCAGAACCCCGGATACCACCTCAAAAATTTCCTTCGTTGATCAAAACACAAAATTTAACAACGAAGGAGTTCAGTGGATCATCAATCCATATGATGAATGGTATGCATTGGTCAGGGCCATTGAATTGAAAGAGAAAGATCCCAACACGATCATACATCTTATCCATGTAGGCTCAGCAGAAAATGAGGCCATCATGAGAAAAGCATTGGCATTGGGTGGTGATGAAGCATTCAGGATCAATACCAACTTGGATGATGCATTTATGATTGCTCAACAAATTGCACAGATTGCCAAAGATGGATATGATTTGATCCTTACAGGAAAAGAAACCATTGACCACAATGGTTCATCGATTGGTGGCATGATTGCCGAATTGATTGACAGCAATTTTATCAGTCTTGCTACTAAACTCGATCTTGAGAATAATCAGGCAATCGTTGTCAGAGAATCAGAAGGAGGTGAAGAAAAAATCGCTTCCCCATTTCCGCTCGTGATTTCCTGTCAGAAAGGAATGGCAGAAGCAAGAATACCCAATATGAGAGGAATCATGGCAGCAAGAACAAAACCGCTTAAAGTCATCGAGCCAACGGATGTTGAATGTTTGACTTCGATTCAATCATTTGATCTTCCCCCTGCAAAAGCCGGTGTAAAGCTCATTCCTGCAGATAATCCTGCACTGTTGGTAAAACTTTTAAGAGAAGAAGCAAAAGCCATTTAAATTTTATTTATGTCAGTACTCATCATCACCGAACAGTCAGACAGCAAGATAAAAAAGCAATCACTCGAAGCCATTTCATATGGTGTTGCTGTAGCAAAGCAATTGAATGTGGAAACCATTGCGTTGGTACTGGGATCTACAACAGATGCCTTGACTC
>CAYFLQ010000249.1:0-1199 GCA_964344065.1 uncultured Sphingobacterium sp.
GATCAGCCCGGGGCAAGTGTTTTGGTGATGAATCATGGTAAAATTGTCTTCAAGAAAGGTTATGGCATTGCGAATATGGAAACAGGTGAAAAAATAAAATCCACTACCAATTTTAGACTGGCATCTGTTACAAAGCAATTTACCGCGATGTCAATTTTGATATTAGAGGAGAGGGGTTTGCTGAATCTAGATGATAAGATTAAAAAATATTTTCCTGAATTTCCGGTTTATGGAAAGGAGATTAGTATTCGAAATTTATTGACGCACAGTGCTGGTCTTGTTGATTATGAAGATTTGATGCCCGCTACTCAATCTACTCAATTGCATGATATGGATTGTCTTCAACTCATGTTTTCAACGGATAGCTTGTATTTCCCGGCAGGCACTGAGTATAAATATTCCAATACAGGGTATGCATTGCTTGCCCTCATTGTAGAAAAAGTATCCCATCAATCATTTGCAAGTTTTCTCGCTGGCAATATTTTTAAGCCACTGAAGATGAAGGCAACGGTTGCGCATGAGGAAGGGAAATCGGTTGTTTCAAATCGGGCCTATGGCCATTCGTATGAAGCTGGAGAATGGAAAGTAACTGACCAGAGTTTAACGAGTGCGGTCTTGGGCGATGGTGGTATTTACAGCAATGTAGAAGATTTGAGTACATGGATAAATGCATTGTACAGACATCCTTTGATTAGTGTCTCAAAACAGCGAGAAGCTTTTTCAAAAGCTACTTTAAATAATGGAAAGCAGATTGGTTATGGGTTTGGTTGGCATGTTGAGGATTACAATGGAGTACCTCATCCTTTTCACGATGGAAGCAGTATTGGCTTTCGAAACAGTATTGTATTGTTTCCTAACAATGAACTGATGGTTGTAATTCTCACCAACCGAAATGAACATGACCCCAAATCAGAAGCGATCAAGATTGCAGAATTGTATTTGAATTGATTTTCGAGACACCTTATTGAAAATTTCACTTCTAGTTTCTTGGATGAGTAGAAAAAAATAAGTGGTTGAAAATCAACCACTTATTTACTTCTTATTGTTGCCCGACCTGGATTCGAACCAAGACAAACAGAACCAAAATCTGTCGTACTACCATTATACTATCGGGCAATTCATGATACTTCAACTAATGTGTGCAAATTAGTGCAAGAACCGCTTTTGCCCAAATGCATTTTCTCGCGGAATTTCAAGTG
>CAYFLQ010000249.1:1209-2849 GCA_964344065.1 uncultured Sphingobacterium sp.
AAATCTGTCGTACTACCATTATACTATCGGGCAGCCTAATTGGGGTGCAAAAATAAGTGATTTAGAAAGAAGATCCCAAAATTATAAATGACTATTTCAGGCTGTTAGTTTTGTTTTACCAAATGGTGATTCTTCTTCCCCCTTTGTATAACAATATGGCCCCCAGCCAATATTTGAGCACTGTCTATTACAAAAGCAACATCCGTAATTTTTTCTTTGTTCACGCTCACTCCACCGCCTGCAACCATTTTTCTAGCCTCACCCTTGCTCGGAAAAATGCCGGTCTCTGCCAAAAAACTAACAATATCAATACCTGCTGTTATGTGGGCGGATGAAATATTATGAACCGGTACTCCTTCCATCGCTTGAAGAAGACTCGCTTCATCCATCTCCCTGAAATTGAGATCATCTTTTTTTCCAAATAATTGTTCAGTAGTTTGTTGAGCTACCTCACACTCTTTTTCACCATGCACAAAACTTGTAATGGCTGTTGCAAGTCTTTTCTGTAAAATCCTTGCTCCAGGATCTTTCCCATGATCTTGAATCAATCGTTCAATTTCATTTTTTTCAATCAGCGTAAAAATTTTAATCCATTTCTCCGCATCCGCATCTGCAGCATTCAACCAAAACTGATAAAATTGAAATGGAGAGGTCTTTTCAGCATCCAGCCAAACATTTCCTTTCTCTGTCTTGCCAAACTTTCCACCATCCGCTTTTGTAATCAATGGACAAGTAAATGCAAATGCTTCTCCTGAGGCTTTTCTGCGGATCAATTCTGTTCCAGTAGTGATATTTCCCCATTGATCACTTCCTCCCATCTGAAGTTTACAATTTTTGTGTTGATAGAGCCAATAAAAATCATAACCCTGCATCAACTGATAGGCAAACTCAGTATAACTGATACCCGTATCTCCTTCAATTCTTTTCTTTACACTGTCCTTTGCCATCATGTAATTCACCGTAATGTGCTTACCAACATCCCTCAAAAAATCAATGAATCCCAATCCCTTGAACCAATCATAATTGTTGACGATCTCAGCACAGTTTTTTTTCGATGGATTGAAATCAAGATATTTTTCCAATTGCTTTCTAACACCTGTAACATTTTTTGCAAGCGTTTCCTCATTCAACAGATTCCTTTCTTCACTCTTTCCACTGGGATCTCCCACCATTCCAGTTGCACCACCAACGAGTGCAAGTGGTTTATGCCCTGCTTGCTGCAAATGATACAATAATAATATGGGTACCAAACTTCCGATATGCAAACTATCAGCCGTGGGGTCAAAGCCTATATAACAGGTAGTGGATTCTTTTTTCAATTGCTCCTCTGTTCCAGGCATGATGTCCTGAATCATACCCCTCCATTTGAGTTCTGCAACAATGTCCATTGCTTAAATATTTCTGCAAATGTAACAAGGAATCAAAACATCCGATGCGAGCAATATTTTCCCGTCTGAAGCGTTGTTTTTTATGGTGAAAATGCTTGATATTGAATTAACTTCGTTTTATCCAATATCTCATAGAAATTACCTCCCCGGTATAACACTCAACCATTAAAAACTGGTATTGGATCATCGTATATTATATCCTGTAAAAGCCATTTGCTGTTGGATCCTCCTCCTTGTATCTGTGGAAGGTCT
>CAYFLQ010000250.1:0-462 GCA_964344065.1 uncultured Sphingobacterium sp.
CACCGAACTGGAATCAACCGTGACTTTTGTGAACAATGATGGTATCGCAGGTGCATACGTTCAGGCTGTTGCTCCATCAACGGAAGCTATAACGCTTAGAATGCATCATTCATTTGTTCAATTGCCTGATAATAATTACACCCCTAGATTGTTTGATGCAAGATCCAGTTTTAACAATATTTCATTTTACAACTATAGTACTCCTGTTTCAGAACCCATTGAAAAATTTTATACGGTTAGACATCGTTTGCAAAAGAAAGATCCCACTGCATCCATCAGTGAGCCAGTAAAGCCAATTGTGTATTATTTGGACAATGGTACTCCTGAGCCCATTCGTACTGCATTGTTGAAAGGGGCATCTTGGTGGAATCAAGCATTTGAAGCGGCGGGTTACAAAAACGCTTTTATCGTTAAGGTATTACCAGATACATCCGACCCCATGGATATCAGATACAACATGAT
>CAYFLQ010000250.1:472-2836 GCA_964344065.1 uncultured Sphingobacterium sp.
GGTGCATCGTTCAACCAGGGGGTGGAGTTATGGAGCCAGTGTGGTTGATCCTCGTACTGGAGAGATTATCAAGGGACAAGTTTCACTTGGTTCTCTCAGAGTACGTCAGGATTACATGATCGCACAAGGTTTGCTATCGCCTTTCAAGGAAGAGACTCTTTCAGAAGATCAGATGTTGAAAATGTCTCTAGATCGTCTTGAGCAATTGAGTGCACACGAAGTTGGACATACATTGGGACTGATGCATAATTATGCCGCCAGTACTGTCAATCGCTCAAGTGTGATGGACTATCCACATCCGGTTATAAAACTGAATGCTGCAGGAAATATTGATTTGTCTGATGCGTATGATCATAAAATTGGTGAATGGGATAAAGTGGCCATTACATGGGGTTATTCAGATTTGAGGAATGAAAGCAACGAATCTGGTGCATTGAATAAAATTTTATCCAATGCGTATGCAAAAGGCTTACGTTACATCAGCGATCGCGATGCCAGAGCTGCTGGTGGTTTGCATCCAGATGCGCATTTATGGGACAATGGAAATGATGTGTTGTCGGAATATGAAAACGTGATGAAAGTCCGCACAAAAGCCTTGTCACAATTTGGTATGAATACCATTCGCAAAGGAACTCCCATGGCATTTTTGGAAGATGTAATGGTACCAGTATACTTTTATCATCGCTACCAAATAGAAGCTGTTACTAAATTGGTAGGAGGTATGCATTATACCTATGCACTAAAGGGAGATGGACAAGTTATTACAGCGCCGTTGTCAAAAGAAGTGCAACAAAAAGCAATGCAAGCAATCATAAAAAGCATCGATCCGGCTTTTCTTGAACTTCCCTCAAGTATAGCTGCGTTGATTCCACCTCGCCCAGCAGGATATGAGTTTAACAGAGAATTGTTCAAAAAGAAAACTGGATTGGCATTTGATCAATTGTCACCTGCCGAAGCTGCAACAGATTTGGTGTTTGCATTTCTTTTCCATCCAGAAAGAATGAATCGATTGTATCAGCATGAAATGTCTGGTGGCTATGGGCTGAGTGAAATGTTGAACCTTATCATCAATGCAACTTTTAAATCTCCGAGGAAGTCTGGTATGCAAGTTGCCATCCAACAACAAACCGAACAAATGTTGATGACATACCTGCTTGCTTCCAGTGTTAGCAATGAACTTTCATATCCAACAAAATCTGTAGTAGGTGCAGCAATCACATCTCTCAAAAAATATCTTGAAATCCAGAAGAAGTCATCCACTGATCAACAATATGTAGCACACATTGAACAATTGTTGTTGAGGACCAAAGAGCCAGAGAAAGCAACTCCAGCTGTTTATTTAGATGCGCCACCCGGTGCACCTATTGGTTGTGAAGACATGAATTAATGTGAGAGCGACAGAAATTTTTCATGAAGTGCTAGTACCTGTGGTACTAGCATTTTTTGTTCGTCGTTGACTATAACTTCATCACATAACTTGAGCTTTATTTCATCATCTATCTGATGGTGTAAGCGCTCTATCACTTGTTCATAGCTAATATCATCTCTCTTCATGGTTCTTTGGATTCGCAGCGCATTGGGCGCTTTGATGCCAATTATTTTATCAAACTCACTTTGTATGCCACTTTCAAAAATCAGTGCTGCTTCTTTGATGGCATAGGGTGATTGTTGATTTTTCATCCACTGTTTGCCATGTTCAATAGTATAGGGGTGCACAATAGAATTTAATTTCTGCAATTGATCTTTATCTGCAAATACTTTTTCTGCAATAAAACTTCGATTGATTTTTCCGTTGGTATAAGCTTGTTCACCTAACAGCGACTTTATTTCCTGGATGAGTTGAGGTTGGCTATTCATGAGCTTTTTAGCCTCAGCATCTGCATAGTAAACTGGGATGCTTAATGCCTCAAATATTTTAGCTACAGTTGTTTTTCCTGAGCCTATGCCTCCAGTAAGTCCGATTTTTAGCATATCCAAATGTAAATAAAAAAGCCTGGAAGGAATTCCAGGCTTTGGGTTCAATGTTTTAATTGAATTATTTTGCAGCGGCTGTTTTATTGAGTTGTTCACTCCACTCCAAACTGATGGCAGATTTCTCGATTTTCATGAATGAACCAGGACTTACCTCAATTTGAATGGTTGAGTCATCATTCACTTTGTTAACGATGCCGTGAATGCCAGCAATGGTAACAATTTTATCTCCTTTTTGTAAATCTTCCTGGAACTTCTTTGCCTTTTTAGCTTTTTGAGCCTGTGGACGAATCATAAAAAAGTAAAAGACCACAATCATGCCACCTAAAAGCACCAATTGCATGATGCCTGCGTTGGGAGAGGCTTGTAAGAAAAATGTATTCATCATAATTA
>CAYFLQ010000251.1:0-2828 GCA_964344065.1 uncultured Sphingobacterium sp.
CAATACAAGCTGCTCAATTTCTTGTTGAGTAGCATTCAAGTCGATCATTAATGTGGTGCGTGTTTTTCCATTGATGGCAATGGGATATTCCTTGGAAGTTTCAATAAGATATTGATTTTCTACTTGAGGATATGCTGCATCCAAAACAGATCCATTGGCGCCAATCGCATGCCACAATTCTTCGCATACATGAGGGGCATAAGGACTCAGTACTACAAGAAATTTCTCTAACAGGATCTTTGATCTGCATTGCAATTCTGAAAGTTCGTTTACACCAATCATGAATGTACTTACTGCAGTATTGAATGAAAATTTCTCTGTATCCTCTTCAACCTTTTTCAACATCTTATAAAAAGCCTTCCATGCTTCATTGCTGGGTTCATCATTCTGAATCATCAACCCTTTTTCGGTATCATAAAAAAGACGCCAGAATTTTTTAATGAATCGGTGTACTCCTTCTATCCCTTTTGTATCCCATGGTTTATCCTGCTCCACAGGTCCCAAAAACATTTCGTACATACGGAATGTATCTGCACCATATTTCTTAACTATATCATCGGGGTTGACGACATTAAAATAGCGTTTGCTCATTTTTTCCTGACGGGATCCGCATAGATATTTTCCTTCCTCTGTGATAAAAACAGCATCTGCTACATCAGGTTTCCATTGTTTGAAAGCATGCATATCAAGTTCCAATCCATCTACCATAGAGACATCCACATGCAGTTCATCAGTTTCATATTGATCTTTCAAACCTGCTGAAACAAATTGTTTTGTTCCACGGATTCGATATACAATTCTTGAATCACCACCAATCTTGCCTTGGTTCAACAATCTCTTGAAAGGTTCATCGAAATGTATATAACCTAAATCATACAAAACTTTGGTCCACATTCTTGAATAGAGCAAGTGCCCTACTGCATGTTCAGTACCTCCAATGTATAAATCAACTTGCCCCCAATAAGCACTTGCTTCTTTGCTACAAAATTCTTGTTGATTGTTGGGATCCATGTAACGCAGAAAATACCAACTGCTTCCTGCGTATCCAGGCATGGTATTCACTTCTCTTGTTCCACCATCGAATGCTGCCCATTCAGGCAAATTAGCAAGCGGTCCTTGAGCGTCTGGTCCAGGTCTTAAATCAGACATAGGTGGAAGTTCCACAGGCAATGAATCTATCTCCAAGGGTGTGGCCATATCATTTTTCCAAATGACAGGGAACGGTTCCCCCCAATAACGTTGCCTGCTGAAAGCTGCATCCCGCATTTTATAATTGGTTTGTCGCTTGCCAATGCCGAGCGATTCCAATTTATCAATGGATATAGTAATTGCATCAGACATTTTCAATCCATTTAGAAACCCACTGTTTTGAAGAATCGCATCTTTGGTAGGGTTGGCTTCTTCCCCATTATAAAAAGTACCGATAATGTTTGTAATAGGGATATTGAAATGTTGAGCAAACTTGAAATCTCTTTCATCTCCACAAGGCACTGCCATAATAGCTCCGGTGCCATATCCAGCTAATACATATTCACTGATCCAAATAGGAATTTGCCGATTATCAAAGGGATGTGTACAATATGCTCCAGTAAAAACACCAGAAATTTTCTTTTCTGCCATTCGCTCTCGCTCACTTCTGCTATTCACATACTCGATGTAGTTTGCTACTACTGTTGACTGCTCTTTGCTCGTGATTTTTTCGATCAATTCATGCTCTGGAGCAACCACCATGAAATCAATTCCAAAAATGGTATCAGGCCTGGTGGTGTATACTTTTAATTGTTGTCCGGAAAATGCAGGATTGGAAGACTGAATGTTAAAATCTATTTCAGCACCAAAACTTTTGCCTATCCAATTGGATTGCATTTCTTTCATGCTGTCACTAAATTCTACTGCATCCAATCCCTTCAGTAATCTTTCAGCATATTCAGTGATTCGAAGATACCATTGACGAAGTTTTTTCTTCACAACAGGATGACCTCCTCTTTCACTCACACCATTGATTACTTCATCATTGGCAAGAACAGTTCCAAGCGCTTCACACCAATTGACTTCTCCTACTCCGCAATATGCCAAACGATAATGCATTAATATATCGTATTGCTGTTTCTCAGTAAATTGATGCCACTCTGATGAAGTAAAAATGATAGACCTGTCACCTGGACAACCATGCTGGGCATTCCCTTCATTGGCAAATATTTCTTTTAAGTCAGCAATGCTTCTTGCCTTTTGTAGTTTTCGATCCAACCAACTGTCAAACAATTGTAGGAAAATCCATTGTGTCCACTTATAATACTCTTTGTTGGAGGTTCTAACTTCCCTGCTCCAATCATAGCAAAAACCAATTTTATCGAGTTGAGACCTGAACGTTGCGATATTTTGATCGGTAGAAATTGCGGGAGGGATGCCATGTTCGATTGCATATTGTTCTGCCGGTAAACCAAATGAATCATACCCCATGGGGTGCAGCACATTGAATCCCTTTAACCTTTTATACCGGCTATAAATGTCACTTGCTATGTATCCGAGCGGATGACCAACATGGAGACCCGCACCACTTGGATAGGGGAACATATCCAATACATAATACTTGGGTTTATTGGATTGATTGGAAACTTGATATGCATTGGAGTCTTTCCAAGTTGATTGCCACTTCCTTTCTATATCGCCGAATGCATATTCCATGTAATAATTCCTTTATTTTAACGAAGTGCAAAGGTACGCAAACCCCTCAAAATTGTTATTTTTGGTCTTCTTACCGATTCATCAATAAAAATATCTTGTTCAATGATGACAACGCAGGGAAAAGGGTCCATGAAAAAAAGCAA
>CAYFLQ010000252.1:0-2815 GCA_964344065.1 uncultured Sphingobacterium sp.
TGAAGATCGTTTGAATACGTTGTACTAAAAAAATCAGCCTTTGTGGCATCTGAATCAGATGAACAAAGGCTGAATATGACACGCAATCGTGGATCAAATATAGTCAGGTTTTTCACTTAATTAAATTTTTTAATAAAAATTTTAAAGAATCTATTGTGTAATAAATACACATAAATAAAGTCATATGAAAGCATATTTAGATCAAAACAAAGAGAGATTTCTGAATGAATTGTTGGACTTATTGCGCATTCCTTCTATCAGTGCAGACAGCAGCTACAAGAAAGACATGTTGCTATGTGCTGAAGCCGTGAAGGAAAGTTTATTGAAGGCTGGAGCAGATCGTGTTGTTGTTTATCCAACCAAAGGTCATCCCATTGTGTATGGAGAGAAAATAGTAGATCCAAGTTTGCCGACAGTATTGGTGTATGGGCATTATGATGTTCAACCTGCTGACCCATTAGAACTTTGGGAGACAAAACCATTTGAACCATCTATTAGAGATGGTAAAATTTTTGCGAGAGGTGCTTGTGATGACAAAGGACAATTTTTTATGCATGTGAAAGCGCTTGAGATCATGTGCAAAAACGATGCATTAAAAACGAATATCAAATATTGTATTGAAGGTGAGGAGGAAATTGGATCACCGAATTTGGCAACCTTTGTAGCAGAGAACAAGGAATTGCTTGCGTCTGATGTGATCCTCATCAGTGATACTGCCATGATCAGTTTAGAAAATCCTTCCATTGCCTCCGGCATGCGTGGACTCAGTTATATAGAAGTGGAAGTAACGGGTCCAAACAGAGACCTACACAGTGGTGTATATGGAGGGGCCGTTGCAAACCCTGCTACAGTTTTAGCAAAAATGATCGCATCTTGTCATGATGAAAACAATCACATCACCATTCCTGGATTTTATGATGATGTGTTAGATGCCACTCCAGCAGAGAGAGCAATGTTGGCAAAAGCACCCATGGATGAAAAAGAATACAAAGAAGATTTAGGTATCAATGCGTTGTATGGTGAGAAAGGCTTCACCACCAAAGAGAGAACAGGAATACGACCCACCTTAGAAGTAAACGGCATCTGGGGAGGTTATACAGGTGAAGGTTCCAAGACTGTACTGCCTTCAAAAGCAACTGCAAAAATATCTGCAAGGTTGGTTCCAAATCAATCTTCAAAAAAAATTACTGCGTTGTTATTACATCACTTTCAACAGATAGCACCAGCTGGAGTAACCGTTAAAGCAACTGAGCATCATGGAGGCGAACCCTATCTTACACCTCTCGACTCTATTGCATACAAAGCAGCTTCAAAAGCCATTGAGAGGACATTTGGCAAAGAACCCATACCAGTTAGAGAAGGTGGTAGCATTCCGATCTGTTCATTATTTGAAAAAGAACTGGGAGTGAAAATTGTATTCATGGGATTTGGTTTAGATAGCGACAACCTCCATTCGCCGAATGAAAAATATGATATTGCGAATTATTATAAAGGCATTGAAACCATCCCCTATTTTCATGCATATTTTGCAGAAATGAGCAAGTAGCATGGAAAGCGAAAAACTTCGATTGGATAAATATCTATGGGCCATTCGGTTGTTCAAAACAAGATCAATCGCGGCCGTTGCATGCGAAAAAGGGAGAGTAAAACTGAATGGTGAAGCAGTGAAGGCATCCAGAACTGTAAAGTTGAATGATATTTACGAAGTTAAAACAGAAGAGAAAAGGTGGACCATCAAAGTAATTAGACTACTTCCAAAGCGAGTCCAATACAAAGAGGCCATTCAGTATTACGAAGACCTGACACCCCCAGAGGAGACTGAAAGAATTGCATTTCAATCAGCAAGTTTTTTTTCTGGAAAACGACTGTCCAAAATCGGAAGACCTACTAAAAAAGAAAGAAGAGATCTAGACGATTTCACAGACAATATTTGAGTGTACCTTTACTTTCATGAATATTCATATCATCAGTGTTGTACCTGAGTTATTAGAAAGTCCATTTGCGCACTCTATCATGAAAAGAGCTGATGAAAAAGGATTGCTCAAAGTAACGGTGCATCATTTGAGAAAATGGGCTGTAAACGAATATGGAATGGTGGATGATTATCAATTCGGTGGTGGAGCAGGCATGGTGATGATGTGCGAGCCACTTGTAAGGGCAATTGAAGAATTGCATGCATTGCATTGCTTTGATGAAATCATCTATTTAACACCAGACGGCGAAAGATTTCACCAGGGAATAGCCAATACGCTTTCCTTAAACAATGCGCTCCTCTTCATATGTGGACATTATAAAGGCATAGATCAAAGAGTAAGAGATCATTTTATTACCAAAGAAATTTCTATTGGAGACTACGTGTTAAGTGGTGGAGAATTGGCAGCTGCAGTGATTGTTGATGCCATTGGAAGATTGATACCTGGTGTGTTAAATGATGAAACATCTGCATTGTTTGATTCATTTCAAGACAATTTGTTAGCTCCTCCAGTATATACTCGTCCTGAGGATTTTAGAGGCTGGAAAGTTCCTCCTGTGCTGCTTAGTGGAGATCATAAAAAAATTGCTGACTGGCGAAATGAACAAGCTATGGAAAGAACACAGGAAAAAAGACCCGATTTACTTGACAAGCACTAAAAAAGCAATCTTTTTCTAAGTTCTAATAAATGTTGCACGTCAACAGCATCTTTGTCTTGCATACGTTTCCATTTCAAATCTGACCACAAATCAATGAAATCGTATTGCCATTGCATAGTCAAGTATGCAGACAATGGAGCGGTAAAAATGAACAGCTTTAACAGAAGCATATCAGCCTGAAACG
>CAYFLQ010000253.1:0-2813 GCA_964344065.1 uncultured Sphingobacterium sp.
TGCGGTATATGTCATGGTCCAAAACTTGACGGCAATGGTCCATTATGGAACAATGGAGATGGTCCATATCCATCTAAGCCGGCAACCTTGGTAGGTGATTCAAAATATGAATCTATGCCGGAAGGGCAAATGTTTTATTCAATAACATTTGGTAAGAATTTGATGGGTAGTTATGCATCACAATTGACTGCTAAGCAGCGTTGGCAAGTGATCCACTTTATTAAATTGAAACAAGGAAAAATAAAATCTGCTGCGGCTGTTGTAGACAGCACTGCTGTTGCAGCAAAATAATATCAACAACGTATTAAATAATCAGGGATGATCAAACAACAATTTGAGATTTCAGCAGGGTACAAGAAGTGGACCAATATATTATTAGGTGTTGGAGGATTGGCATTTGTGTTAGGAGTTGTATTCCTTGGCTTGAGTAAAGACGAATTGGCGCAAACAAGGTTCTGGTCAGTATTGTTGCAAAACAGTACTTTCTTTCTATTGGTTGTGAATGCCAGCATGTTCTTCATTGGCGTAACAACCCTTGCAATGGGTGGATGGCAAATGGCGTTTCGCAGAGTGCCGGAAGCCATTTCAAGTTTAGTGCCTGTTTTTTCTATTCTTGCATTGTTGGTATTTGTTGGAATTATCTTTGGTAACAGACACGACATTTATCATTGGTTGGATAAAGAGCATGTGAGTCATGATCCAATTTTAAAAGGCAAAACTCCTTTTTTGAATCCTACTTTTTTCATGGTATGGACTGTCATCACACTTTCACTCTGGTCGTTTGTTGGTGCTAAAATGAGAAAACTTTCTTCTCAAGCAGATGAAAGCATGGATCAGGAAGCCTCTAAAAAATTCATTTGGAACAATACTGTGTGGGCTGCAACATTCATCGTATTCTTTGCATTGACTGTTGCTTCAACCATACCTTGGTTGTGGTTGATGAGCATTGATGCGCATTGGTATTCTACTATGTACAGCTGGTACACATTTGCAAGTACGTTTGTTGCGGGTATGTCATTGGTAGCGCTGTTTGTGGTGTATTTGAAGAATCAGGATTATTTAGAATATGTAACAGAAGAGCACTTGCATGATTTAGGAAAGTTCATGTTCGCGTTTTCAGTGTTCTGGACATACTTGTGGTATTCACAGTTTATGTTGATCTGGTATGCGAACATTCCGGAAGAAACCATTTATTTCAAGCCACGTTTACAAGGTGCATACAGAGGAATTTTCTTCTTGAATCTTATCATCAATTTCGTATTGCCTTTCTTGTTGTTGATGAAGAGAGGATCAAAGAGAAATTATACTTCGATGACCTTTGTAGCGGTGTTGATCATCTTGGGCCATTGGGTTGATTTCTATCAGATGGTGATGCCTGGAACAATGCATGAACATTATAGTCTTGGTTGGTTTGAGTTTGGTATGTTGATATTCTATGCAGGACTCATCATGTATTTTGTTGGAAAAGGTTTAGCCAAGAAACCATTGTTGGCAGCACATCATCCTTTTGTAAAAGAAAGTTTGATTCACCATACTTAAAATAAATTCAATTTATTAACTAAACATACGAAAGAACATGTCGGGTTATTTCATCTTAGCAATCTTGACGCTCGCCTTTGTGGTCACATTTCAGATCGCAAAAGCAAGTGAATATGTTTCTGTGTTGAAAGGAGAAGAGAAAGCATTCAGGCAGAACAACCGCATCAATGCGTTTCTATTTATTGCATTTTTAGTGTTGGGATTAGCAGCTGCATGGTGGTGCAATGAAGAATATTATAAGAAAACATTGATGGCACAGCCATCCGCATCTGATCATGGAGAGAAAGTAGACTTCATGTTGATGTTGACGTTTGCTGTGACAGGATTGGTGTTTTTGATTACGCAAATCCTTCTTTTCTGGTTTGCATTCAAATATCAGTATAGAGAAAAGCGCAAAGCATTTTATTTTCCACACAACAATAAGCTTGAATTGATTTGGACTGTTGTACCTGCTATCTTTTTGACAGTATTGGTTGGGTTGGGAATGTTCTATTGGTTCAAGATGACCGGTGATGCTCCGAAAGATGCTCAATTGGTGGAAATCACTGGAAAGCAATTTAACTGGATGGTAAGATATCCAGGCAAAGACAATGTATTTGGTAGAAAAAATTACAGGTTGACTGATGCGTCCAACGGGAATGCATTGGGTGTTGATTGGGAAGATGCAGCAAGCCATGATGATGTGGAAGCAACAGAGGTGCATCTTGTCGTAGGTAAGCCAGTAAAGTTGGTGATTGGTGCACAGGATGTTATTCATGATGTAGGGTTGGTGCATTTTAGAATGAAGATGGATGCAGTGCCTGGTATTCCAACAACCATGTGGTTTACTCCAAAGTATACTACAGCTCAAATGAAAGAAATTACAGGCAACAAGGATTTCGTTTATGAAATCTCTTGCGATCAAATGTGTGGAAGTGGACACTATTCTATGCGCGGTGTTATTGTTGTGGAAACACAAGAAGAGTTTGATGCATGGATGGCTTCCAAAAAACCACAATATGTTACTGTAAAAGAAGCTGCTGCTCCAGCACCTGCTGCTGATACCACAGCAACTTCCAAACCACTTGCACAATTGAATTAAAGAGGTAAAGAAAAAAAATTACAATGAGTAGCGAAACAATTACACACGGACACGCAGTACAAGCCACTGCACATGCGCATGATGAACACGGGCATGATCATCATCACGAAGAGTCGTTTCTTACCAAGTACATTTTTAGTACTGATCATAAAATGATTGGTAAGCAGTTTTTGATTACAGGAATGATCTGGGC
>CAYFLQ010000254.1:0-2778 GCA_964344065.1 uncultured Sphingobacterium sp.
AAATCAAAGATGCAATATGAAATTCAATCTGCTCAACTTGAAATCCAGGAAGAGACATTCAAGAAAATTTCAAGAGAAATTCACGATAATATCAGTTTAGGACTCACCTTATCAAAGTTACAGCTCAACAATATCCTCTCATCAGAATCAAACAGCAAAAACGAATTGATTAACTCAATTGACCTCATAAGCAAGTCATTGGTTGACCTCAATGACCTCTCAAAATCCCTTGACGCGAAACAAATGATATCACACGGACTGATCAATGCGCTTGAATCTGAAATAGCTGTACTTAGAAAATCAGGTCTGTACAATGCTTCATTGGAGATCGTTGGAAATCCTGTATACTTTGATGCTGAAACCGACCTGATATTATTTAGAATTTTTCAAGAGGCATGCAACAATATCATCAAACATGCTGAAGCCAGTAAAATTGATATTGATCTCATCTATAAAGCATCCTATCTCCTCATGAAAATTACAGATAATGGTAAAGGTTTTGACGTGGAGAAAACGAAAAACAAAAAAGAAATTCGAAGAATGGCTGGATTGAAAAACTTTGAAACGAGGGCAAAATTAATCAATGCCAGTGTGGACATTATCTCTTTTCCGAATGTAGGCACCACTATCAATGTTAACATACCCATTAAACAAACACAACATGAAAAAAGAAATGATTAAGGTAATTATGGCAGACGACCATATATTATTAAGAAATGCACTTGCATCATTGATCGACAAAAGCGACAGCTGCAAGGTCATTGCAGAAGCTTCCAACGGAAAAGAACTCATAGATGGAATTAAAAATGAAAACTATCCAGACATCGCCATCCTTGATCTCAACATGCCTATCATGAATGGCCATGAAACAGCCCTTTATTTACAGAAACACCATCCAAAAATCAAAGTTTTGATGTTGACCATGTATGATTCAGAATTGGTGCTCATCAGACTCCTTAAAGCAGGTGTAAAAGGATTCATGAAAAAAGATATCCACCCAAAAGAACTCATCCATGCCATTCAATCGGTTTATGAGAAAGACTACTACTATTCATCTCATACCAGCAGCAAACTAGCCAGCTTATTCAGAGACGAAGATGATAGACCCATTCTAGAAAAAATCACCTTGTCAGATTCAGAAATTGAATTTTTAAAACATGTATGCAGTGAACAAACCTACAAAGAGATTGCATTTGATCTTGGCATGAATCCCAGGGCTATAGATGGAATGAGAGACAACCTTTTCAACCGATTAGATGTAAAGAGCAGGGTTGGATTGGCAATGTATGCCATCAGGCATGGAGTTGTTCCCATTTAATTGATCAATTTATTTCTCATTCCATACATAACAAGTCCGGCGATCGTTTTAGCCCCAACTTTGGATTTCATATTTTGACGAATGGTTTCAACTGTTCTGGGCGAGAGATAAACTTCTTTGGATATTTCTTCAGTTGTCTTATCCTGGGAAAGTAAACGCAGGATGCTGAGTTCTTTTTCATTAAAAGTGGCAGGATTGGGGAAGAACTGTCTTGAATGTTTTTTCTGTTGAAGTTTCATCAAGACAGCTTTGTTCAATAAATCATTGAAATAAAAATCATCATTGATACAAGTCAAAATAGCATTATAGATCTCCTCCGGATCGGTGGTTTTTGTCAAATAAGCATTGGCCCCCATCTCCATCATTTTGGCAATCATCTCTTGATCATCATACATGGTCAGCACAATGATCCTCACAGCCTCGTATTCTTTTCTCAATATAGAAATTGCATTGATCCCATCAATTTCTGGCATTCTGATATCCATTAATAATACGTCTGGTAATTTGATTTTCATTTTGTGAATCAAATCTTTCCCATCTTCTGCTTCCCATATAATTTTCAAATACTCCTTCCCTGTCAGTGACATCCTGATGCCATCTCTGAATATCTTATGATCGTCAGCTATCGCTACTTTGATTGTTTCAACAGATTCCATTCAACTCTTTTTAAAATTATTTTTAAACCAATGATACAATCCACCTTCAAACACACGTAGAATTACGATTGCTCCAGCAATGTTTGCAATGGATGAATGTTAGATCAATTGATCTTGGCTTAACAAAGGAAATTGGAATTGAATGTGTGCTTCAAATTGCACAACTGGAGGATCAAAATTGCGAAGAAATCCGACAAATAATGCAGTTGAAACAAAACTATGCCTTGGCCGAAAGGTGCTATAGTGCTTGACGCGTATTTTTCTCCTTATTTTATGGGATAAACACGTTAAATATCATAGTATTTTTACGGTATTAAAAACGTGCTTTTACGAATTAATGGGTCAGAAAATAATAGTGAAATTTTCGCATATAATTGATATACAACAACTTATAAAATATCTGGTGATGCCTGGGCATCGTACATCTACGTGAAGCATTTTAGCCTTGGCTGAATCTGAGTGAAATTAGACACTTATAAAAAAAGCTTTTTATCCACATTAAAAATAGAATTATGTTGAAAAGTAACGTAGAAATCAAAGCCGAAAAATTACTCGATGAAACAGTTGGTGAACACATTGGCTATGACTTGGGTGTAAAAATGGTAAAAGATTATTACGCAGAATATGGGGAAGGTGGGGCACAATTTGTAGGGAGAAACATATTAGAAAAGATATTAAATCAACCTGATTGCATAGGTATCAATATCTATAAAGGATTGAATGAACTTGGTAAAAAAACATATGTGCTAGTTGGCATGGATAGAGAAAATCAACCTATACTCAACTATTCAGCTATTGAAATAT
>CAYFLQ010000255.1:0-2733 GCA_964344065.1 uncultured Sphingobacterium sp.
AATGGTCTGCATATGCGATGAAGCATGGAGTGAAGGTAGTTGATCCAACCTGTGATAAAAGAGTTTTACATTTTTTACAAGCCATTCCATCCAATATTTTTTTTCGAAAGGGGGTTAGCAAGTATTTGCTAAAACAATCGATGAAGGATTTGCTCCCGGAAAGAATTTTATGGAATCGATTCCCTAAACCGCAGTCTGCTGACATTGGAAGACGCCTGGAAAAGGAGAATTTTCTTCCTGAGCTTGTTGATAACATCGTAGCGAAGTATAAAAATTCTTTTTTCTTTGATATGAAAAAGATGGAAGCAGTATATGCCAAATGGAGTACGACTCAAAGTCGGCAGGAGCAACATGTCTTAAGTTTTCATTTATTGTATATGATTTCAATGATCAAAAGTTATGAGGGAATACAAGGAGGATCAGATGGAGGGTAAGTTAGTATGGGTATATCCGGAAATGTTAGAGTTGGATATCAAGGAAACCAGTAAAAATTTTATCCAGTGTGATGGGATAGGGGTTCCAGGGGAAGATTATGCTTGTTTTTCCTGATGTGGAGAGCTTTTTCACATATTTTAGATTCATTTTGGTGAAATCAAGTCTTTCTTTATCTTTGCAATCCTTAAAAACTGGAGAAACTATATGTTAATCATTGATTCAAAAGATTGCGAAAACATTGACAAGGCATTAAAGAAGTACAAGAAGAAGTATGAAAAATCAAAGACTCTTTTGCAACTTCGTGAGCGTCAATCATTTACAAAGCCATCTGTAAAGCGCAGAGGTGAAGTATTGAAAGCAATCTACAAGCAAAAATTGCAAAACGGAACCATCGAGGATTAATCCTGGGTTTTTAAAATAGCTGAAAGAGTAGTCATAGGGTTTAGTAACTTTATGACTACTTTTTTTATGTCCATCCCCATCTCAGAAGCCATTGTTTCTTTTCAGGATTACATCAAATTCGAGAAAAGATTTTCTGTGCACACGATCAGGGCTTATAAGGATGATCTGGAGCATTTTTCACAGTTTTTACAAGCACAGTTTGATGTCAGATTTGTTCAGGAGATCAATCCCTCGATGATCAGGACCTGGATGGCAGCATTTGCCTCACAAAAAATAGTGCCTCGCACCATCAACAGAAAAGTATCTACGCTTAAATCATTTTTCAAATTTTGTCTTGTTAAACAATGGATGGAGGTAAGTCCTGCAAAAACCATTCAAGTGCTCAAGACCAAAAAAAGATTACCCACCTACATTGAGCAAGATCAAATGGAAAATTTATTGCAGCATGATTTTTTTCCTGATGATTATGACGGGCGGATGGAATATATGATTGTGATGTTGTTGTATCAAACAGGGATGAGGGTGAGTGAGTTGGTGAATCTTAAGGACACTCAAATTGATTTTTCTCGTTCACAAATCAAGGTATTGGGAAAGGGAAACAAAGAGAGAGTGATTCCTATAGGAAGCAGTTTATCAACCATCATGAAAAATTATCTTAAAGAGAGGGCTTCTATGTCGGATGGCACGATAAGTAAATTATTCTTATTGAATAGCAAGGGTAAGCATGCGGGCTCACGTCAATTGTATTCAATCGTAAAAAAATATCTTTCATTGGTAACTACTGCAGATAAGAAGAGTCCACATGTGCTTCGGCATAGTTTTGCTACTCATTTGACTTCCAATGGTGCAGAGTTGAATGCAGTGAAAGAGTTGCTAGGGCACAGCAGTTTAGCGGCAACCCAGGTATATACACACAATAGCATAGACAGGTTAAGGGACATTCATAAGAAATCGCATCCGAAGGGATGATGTAGGTTTTTTTTAACAGTGTTTTATTTGCAGAAATTTCATTTTTTTCTTAACTTAAGAGTGACAAGCAATTGCATTGTAAACAATTAAAAAAGTTGGGTTATGACAGTAAACATTCATGCATTGCACTTTGATGCAGACAGCAAATTATTGGAACACGTAAACAAGAAAATTTCAAAATTGTCCAGTCACCACGACAAAATTTTGAAGGTTGATGTATATCTAAAGTTGGACAATGTGATGCATCAAATCAAGGACAAGATTGCCGAGATCAGGGTTAAAATTCCTAAGCGGGAGTTGTTTGTAAAACAGACCACCAAATCGTTTGAAGAATCATTTGACATGGCAGTGGATGCTGTGTTGGTACAGATCAAAAGAGTCAAGGAAAAACAATTTGCATAGAGGGGGTAGAATTCTTTCTAAAATTCTACTTCAAAATTTTTGCATTTAACATTTTCCGTTACCTTTGCATTCCCCAAAAAAATGGGGTAGATCTTTATTTGTCAACTTTTCCTGGTAAAAAAGTCAAGATAAGTTTTTCCAACATTATTAGCCAGA
This sequence comes from uncultured Sphingobacterium sp., assembly GCA_964344065.1. Taxonomy (GTDB): domain Bacteria; phylum Bacteroidota; class Bacteroidia; order Chitinophagales; family Chitinophagaceae; genus Pollutibacter. The sequence continues at coordinate 2,365 of CAYFLQ010000255.1, forward strand.
GTAGCTCAGCTGGTAGAGCAGCTGATTTGTAATCAGCTGGTCGGGGGTTCGAGTCCCTTCTCTGGCTCCATGTTTGGAATGATTTTAGGTTGAGAAAAACATAGCGGGCAGGTTCCAGAGCGGCCAAATGGGGCGGACTGTAAATCCGCTGTCTTTCGACTTCAGTGGTTCGAATCCACTCCTGCCCACACCCAACTTATTTGGGTTCGGCAACTATTTACCAGTAAAATGCGGGAGTAGCTCAGTTGGTAGAGCGATAGCCTTCCAAGCTATAGGTCGCGGGTTCGAGCCTCGTCTCCCGCTCACAACCGCCTGGCTGTGCGGTATTTATGCCGTTGTAGCTCAGTGGTAGAGCACTTCCTTGGTAAG
>CAYFLQ010000256.1:0-2720 GCA_964344065.1 uncultured Sphingobacterium sp.
CGCCTATTAAAAACACCAATTTTTTACATCCCATATTTGATTTCTTGGTGATGAACTGAGAGAGTTCTATGGAATCAAGTTCTTTTCCATATTCATCCAATGCGATCAATGTAGTATCCTTGTCTAACCAGTCCAGTATCATTTTGCCCTCTAATCTTTTCAAGTCATTTTCGCTTAACATGGCTGCATTTTTCGGAACGGGTATGACCTGCCATTGCAGTTGACAATATTTGCTGATGCGCTTAGAGTATTCATCTATGGCTGCTTTGATGCCTGCGTCATGTTGTTTTCCTATGCTCCAGAATTCAATCTTCATGATATCTACAAAGAAAACGAACATTTTTTGTAATTTGATTGATCAAATCATCACAATGAAAAAATTGATTTTTGTCCTATTGATCCATGCTGTTGTATTTCATGGGTTTGCCCAGATAAAAAAAGCACCCAACAGAGCTGAAGGAGACGGTCCATGGTCTCAGTTGATTTTAAGAGGTGCAACACTAATCAATGGTACAGGTGCACCTGCAACTGGACCCGTTGATATAGTTATTGAGCAAAATAGAATCGTTTCCATTAAAAATGTCGGCTATCCTGGCTTGGCTATCAAAGCAGCCAGTCGCCCTGCTTTGAAAGCCGGCGGAAAGGAAATTGATTGCAGTGGAATGTACATTTTACCTGGATTGATTGATATGCATGGACATATTGGTGGGACTGAACAAGGCACGCCTGCTGAATATGTGTTCAAATTATGGATGGCACATGGTATTACAACGATTCGTGATCCATCTTGTGGAAATGGATTAGATTGGGTACTTGATCAAAAGCAAAAAAGTTTAAACAATCTCATCACTGCTCCACGTATTCATGCGTACACTGCTTTTGGAATGGGAGCGAAAGGTGGTATTTCAACTCCTGAGCAAGCAATTGAGTGGGTAAGAGAAAATGCAAAGAAAGGTGCAGATGGTATTAAGTTTTTTGGAGCACCCCCCGCAATCATGGATGCAGCCTTGAGAGAAAACAAGAAAATTGGATTGAGATCTTGTTGTCATCATGCTCAGATGGATGTGGCAAGGTGGAATGTTGTCAATTCAGCGGAAGCAGGATTGACATCTATGGAACATTGGTATGGTTTGCCGGAAGCATTGCTAGAAAAAAATACGATCCAAGATTATCCGCTCACTTATAATTATGCGAACGAACAACACCGTTTTGAAGAAGCAGGTAAGCTTTGGAAACAGGCTGCCAAGCAAGGTTCAGACAAATGGAATGCAGTAATGAAGCAATTGCTTGATCTAGATTTTACCTTGGATCCAACTTTTAATATTTATGATGCCACTCGTGATCTTCATAAAACAAGAAGACTTGAATGGCATGATGATTATACACTTCCTTCCTTGTGGAAATTTTATGAGCCTAATAGACAGTCACATGGTTCTTTTTGGTTCAACTGGGGAACTGAACAAGAAGTGGCTTGGAAAGAAAATTATAGAATATGGATGAGTTTCGTAAATGAGTACAAGAACAAAGGAGGAAGAGTTACCACAGGATCAGACAATGGATTCATATATCAGACATACGGTTTCGGTTATGTGAGGGAGTTGGAAATGTTGCGTGAAGCAGGTTTTCATCCCCTTGAAGTAATCCGTTCGGCAACTTTATATGGGGCACAGGCACTTGGTGTTGAAAAAGATTTGGGATCTGTTGAAGTAGGGAAACTGGCTGATTTGGTTGTGGTAGATGCCAATCCACTCGAAAATTTACAATACTTATATGGTACAGGTGCCGTGTATTTAAATGAAAACAATGAAGTTGTTAGAAAAGGCGGAGTGAAATATACCATCAAAGATGGGATTGTGTATGATGCAAAAAAATTACTTGCAGATGTGAAGAAGATGGTAGATGATGCAAAAAAAGAATCTGGTAACAACAAACAACCCGGTATAAAATAAAACTATGCTCATGAAAAAAATATTTCTGATCACGTTGCTGCTCCCTGTTTATCTTTCAGCACAGCAACTTCCAAGTATTGCCGACAAGACCAAAGGGTTGTCTAAGTTGGATGGCTTCTTACCTTTTTACAAAGACGAGGCCAATGGTAAAATTTTATTGGAGATCAACAAGCTCGATGCTGAATTGCTATATGTGATGTCACTCCCTGCAGGATTGGGATCCAATGATATTGGTTTGGATCGAGGGCTTTTAGGTGGCGGAAGAATAGTAAAATTTACTCGTGTTGGAAAAAAGGTGTTGATGATTGAGCCCAATTATGGATACAGGGCAGTGTCTAATTCAGAAAGAGAAAAAGCAGCTGTAGAGCAATCATTTGCACAGTCTACTTTATGGGGATTCACTGTAGAGGCGGAGCAGGGCAGTAATGTATTGGTCGATGCTACTGAGTTTCTCACAAGGGATGCCATGCAAGCAGCCAATCGCATTAGAAATATGAAACAAGGTAACTATAGCTTGGATCGCAATCGTTCCGCGTTGTACTTTCCTGTTTGTAAAAATTTTCCTCTCAATACTGAATTAGAATCAACCGTAACGTTTGTGAACAATGATGGCATCGCTGGTGCATACGTTCAGGCTGTTGCTCCTTCCACGGAAGCCATAACGCTTAGAATGCATCATTCATTTGTTCAATTACCTGATAACAATTACACGCCTAGAATTTTTGACGCAAGATCTAGTTTTAACAATTTTTCATTTTACAACTATAGTAC
>CAYFLQ010000257.1:0-2713 GCA_964344065.1 uncultured Sphingobacterium sp.
GCTCAATATATAAATACGTTCGATTTCTAGTGAAGACTCCATTTTCATCTCGGTTTGGGATGTTCCCTGGTTCAATTTCAAGTATCCTGCCAGTACTGAATCAACATAGATAAAATAAAATCTAGAAGTAGGCTCTTGTAATTCTTGTTTAAGTTTTTCAAGTGCAAAAGCTGTATAGATATAATTATTCATGTTCTGCTCAGTATTGTAAGCAGAAAATGTATCAACAAATGTTTTTATTGAAAGATCTCTTAATAATTCAATATCAAGCAATTCCACTTTTCGAATACTGGCTTGTATCATACGTCAAAGATAGTTTAGAAAACATATTAGGATTTTTATTACCGTGATTTCAAGAAATATATTTTATGCGTACAAGATTAGTAGCTTTTTTTCTGATTATTACCGTGATTGCCATTGGACAACAGAAAGCCAATTATCAACTTGCCTCCAGGTTTTCTCCTAAGAAGCTTGATAAAATGATTTTTTCACTTGCCGTAGATCCACATTGGCTAAAGCTTTCCAACCGTTTTTGGTATACCTATGAAACCAGCGATGGCAAACAATGGTATGTAGTTGACCCTGTAAAGCCTGAAAAGAAAGCCATGTTCAATCGTGATAAAATGGCTGCAGAATTAACCAAGATCATCAAAGACCCTTTTGATGGACAGCATCTCCCTATCGACTCTTTGAAATTTATCAAAGATGAGAACTGGATTCAATTTGAAGTAAAAAGCAGCATCGATGTTGTGAAGGAAGAGGACAAGAAGAAAAATGAAAAAACAAAGAAGACATTCTATTTCGAATACAATCTTCAAACGGAGCAGTTAAATGAATTGGTTGATTTTAAAAAACCAAAAAGAAAGCCAACATGGGCAAACATTTCACCAGATCAAAACATGATCGTTTTCGGAAGGAATTACAACCTCTACTATATGGATAAAGCCAACTATGAAAAGGCTTTAAAAAATGAAGATGATTCTACTATAGTAGAAAATCCGTTAACTACAGATGGTGTACAATATTATAGTTGGCACAGTGAAAGCAGCTATGGTGGAGGTGGTGAGACGAATGTTGACATTGAAAAAAATAAAAATAAGCGCAAGCCAGTATTCGGATATTGGAGTGAAGACAGTAAGAAAATTGCACTGGTAAAAGTAGATAACAGAAAGGTTAAGGATTTATGGGTGATCAACAGCATCGCAGACCCTCGTCCAACACTTGAAACCTATAAATACTGGATGCCGGGAGAAAAAGATGCCCCTGTTGATCACATGATGGTGGTTGATATAGCATTGAAGCAAGTCAAAGAAATTGATCTATCTCAATTCAAAGATCAAACCATCTCCATTTATGCAAAAAATATTCCTGTAAATGCGAGAGATGATGATTTTCGTCCTAACATTTGGCTTGGGAACAGCAATGAGTTGTATATGAGCAGAACCAGTCGTGATTTGAAAAGAATTGATCAATGTATCATCAATGTGAGCACTGGAACTGTGAAGCCTCTTATTGAAGAAAGATTAAATACCTATGTTGAAGTAAGAAAACCAGGACTCGTGAAAAATGGAGAAGAGATCATTGAGTGGAGTGAGAGAGATGGTTGGGCGCATTTATACCTGTATGATAAAAATGGTGTAGTTAAAAATCAGATTACACAAGGACCTTGGCATGTTGAAGAAATCATCAATATTGACGAGGAAAAAAGAGTTGTTTACTTTTCTGCGAATGGAAAAGAAAATATCAATGGTTCAACCAAAGAAGATCCCTATTACCTTCATTTGTACAAAGTCAATTTTGATGGAACAGGTTTACAATTGCTCAATCCAGGAAATTTTGATCACAGCTTTAGCATGAATGACAAGAAATCGTATTTCGTGAATACGAGTTCACGCGTAAACACAGCACCCATCTCAACTTTACATGGTAGTGATGGTAGAAAAATCATGGATCTTGAAACGGCAGATTTGAGCAATCTTTTTGCTGCTGGATATAAATTTCCTGAAACATTCAAAGTAAAAGCCGATGATGGCATCACAGATATATTTGGTGTGATGTATAAACCCTATGATTTTGATTCAACCAAAAAATACCCCATCATTGAATACGTATATCCTGGTCCACAAACAGAATCCGTGAACAAAAGTTTCAGCAAGGGAATGGATAGAATAGATAGATTGGCTCAATTGGGATTTGTTGTTGTGACATTGGGTAACAGAGGCGGACATCCATCCAGAAGCAAGTGGTATCACAATTATGGATATGGTAATCTGCGCGACTATGGGTTGGCTGATAAAAAAGCAGCCATTGAACAATTGGCGGATAGATACAATTATATAGACAGAGAAAAAGTTGGCATACACGGTCACAGTGGTGGTGGATTCATGAGCACCGCAGCCATGTTAGTATATCCTGATATCTTTAAAGTAGCAGTAAGCAATGCAGGCAATCACGACAACAGCGTGTACAATAGATGGTGGAGCGAGAAACACAATGGCGTGAAAGAAAATATATCTGATAAAGGCGATACCACTTTCGCATATATGATTGATAAAAATCCAGATGTGGCAAAAAATTTGAAAGGAAAACTATTGTTGATTCATGGTGAAATTGATAACAACGTACATCCTTCCAATACGATACGTGTAGTGAATGCACTTATCAAGGCCAACAAAAGATTTGATATGCTGATACTTCCAACACAACGTCATGG
>CAYFLQ010000258.1:0-456 GCA_964344065.1 uncultured Sphingobacterium sp.
GTATTATGTATTGAGAAGAAACGGAATCAGTCATACCGCTGGAATCAAGGCATTGAAAAAAATTCATGAAGTGACACATTGTGTTACGATTCATGGTCAAACAATTTCATCTGCGTTGGATAGTGGGTTCAAGGATTTTGAGGATGGAATTCAGTATCATGCTGCAATCGAAGCGGGAAATGTTGATTGCTTTATCACACGCAATCTGAAAGACTATAAACAATCAGAAATACAGGTTATGTCACCGCAGCATTTTTTGACATTGTATGGGACTTTTTAGCTTGAAATTTATTTCATAATTTTGACCTCTTCAAGAACAGCAATGTTCTTGGGCCTATAGCTCAGCTGGTTAGAGCATCCCGACTTTCAGTCGGGAGGGTCCTTGGTTCCCTCAGATTTTCGCAATGTATCTCTATATTTTATACTCTATTTCAGTTGATAAGTATTACATAGGAG
>CAYFLQ010000258.1:466-2713 GCA_964344065.1 uncultured Sphingobacterium sp.
GTTCAAGCCCAGGTGGGCCCACACCTTTTCAAAAACCACTTGCAACTTTAGTAAGTGGTTTTTTATAATCCAGTTATCTGCGATAACATAAAATATAACACCGAAGGGCAAAGCAAACACGCAAGCCCCGTGTAAAATGTTGCAGTCAACGCACCATAGGGAACCAACTTTGGATCTGTAGCAGCCAAGCCAGCAGCAACTCCACTGGTGGTGCCTATCAATCCGCCATAAATCATCGCAGTTTGCGGATTGTCAAGCCCAATTCGCTTAGCAATCATGGGTGTGAGGATGGTGACCATCACTGATTTGATGACACCAATTGCAATGCTGATCGCGATTACATCAGAACTCGCTCCAATGGCATTCCCCGTAACAGGACCCACAATAAATGTACATGCACCGGCTCCAATCGTTGCAATACTTTTCAACTCATGGTATCCCATGATGTATCCAATCAATCCACCTATGAAAAATGAGGTACAGATCCCTAAGAGCAATGACAGCATTCCAACCCATCCGGTTTTTTTGATTTCACTCATGCTCGCACCCATGGCCGTAGATACAATGGAGAAATCACGCATCATTGATCCTCCCAACAATGCCATTCCTGAAAACAATGGAATGTCTGCAATCCCTTTTTTGCCTCCAAAATAAGCCATGATGAGACCAACAGTGATGGCAATGGCTGCACCAGGAATTTTACCTCTCAATATTTTTTTTGAAAACCAAAACGATACATACATGACAATACCTACAACAAGAAATGCAACAATCAGATCGTGTTTGGCAATAAGTTGAATGAACTCCTGCATACTTATTTGTTTTCAGTTGATTTCGACAATCTTGATACTACGGGGATCAATAAAAAACAACAGGCTGTAGCAACTACTCCAACAATCAATGCAGCCCATCCTCCAGACAACGCAGCTTTAACATTTTGGATGGATGACATGGCTACCACCACTGGAATATACATCCCGCTCCAAAAGTAGATGCCTGATTCAGACTCATGATCTGTCCAATTCTTTTTCTTCATGTAATCACCTAACAAGATGAGCAATAACATTCCAAATCCAACTCCACCAATATTTCCTTCAAATTGAAAAACTTTTCCAAGTAAATCGCCTATTAATTGTCCTGCAATAAAACATGCGGCCAATAATGCAACTCCATAAATTTTCATATCAATTATTTAAATGAATAATTTTTTTACATCATTCTTTACAACTTTACCCATTGCATTTCTTGGAAGTGTCTCCAACACCATGTATTTCTTGGGCGTTTTATACGCCGGCATTCGCTCCCGAATCCATTGATTGATGATGGATGCATCAAATCCCGCTCTCACTTCTACTGCAGCAACTACCAATTCTCCCCATTCGTCATCTGGTATTCCGGCTACTGCACAGTCTTTGATCCATTCATGGTTTCGAAGTACTTCTTCTATTTCCAATGCGGAGATTTTATATCCGCCAGATTTGATGATGTCGACTGAACTTCTTCCCACAATTCTATAATAATCATTTTCTTTGATGGCAACGTCACCTGTTTTAAACCATCCATCTGAAGTAAATTCTTTCTTGGTTTCTTCAGGCTTCCTCCAATATTCTTTAAATACATTGTTACCCTTCACCAAAATTTCACCTTGTTCACCAGCTGGGATATCTTGGAATTGTTCATCTACCAATCGTACTTCAACATTTGGCAATGGAATTCCAACATAGCCTGCTCTTCTTTCTCCATCATACGGATTGCTGATGGCCATACCAATTTCTGTCATGCCATATCGTTCCAATAATAAATGACCACTGATCCTTTCCCATTTTTCCATGGTGGAAACAGGAAGTGCTGCAGATCCGCATACCATTAAGCGAAATTTTTTTAATGTTGTATGGATCATCTCTTGTTTTGCTTCTGGCAATGTCTCCCAATAAGCAATCAACTTATAATATATAGTAGGCACAGCCATGAATACATTGATATGATTGTCCAAAAACAATTCAAATATTTTTTCTGCAGAAAAACTTGGAATGAATTCACAGGTCGCACCAGACAACATAGAACATCCAATTACGTTTACGATGCCATGAACATGGTGCAAAGGCAGAACACATAGAGTATGATCATCTGCATTCCATTTCCAGGCATCAATTAGATTGTCCATTTGCGCTTCCAAGTTGGCATGGGTCAAAACCACTCCTTTTGGTTTATTGGTGGTTCCACTTGTATATAGAATCAGTGCTGGAT
>CAYFLQ010000259.1:0-2479 GCA_964344065.1 uncultured Sphingobacterium sp.
TGTTGATGGAAGGTGAAGTGAGCAGCGCTGAAAAAGTATTGCTGAAATCAGACAAGCCGTTTACAGCCATCATTGGTGGGGCAAAAGTGTCCGACAAAATTCTCATCATAGAAAATCTGCTCAACAAAGCAACAGATATCATCATTGGCGGCGGCATGGCATACACGTTCTGGAAAGCCCAAGGAAAATTAATTGGAAACTCATTGTGCGAAGAAGATCGTCTTGCACTTGCTGCTGAACTAATGAAAAAAGCAAAAGCGAAAGGAGTGAACATCCATCTGCCAATGGACAGCACCATCGCTGATAAGTTTTCCAATGATGCAACCACAACCAACTGTGAAAGCTATGGCATTCCTTCAGGTTGGATGGGACTCGACATTGGACAAAAGGCAAGAGCAGATTTTAGAAAAGTTATACTCAGCAGCAAAACCATTTTATGGAACGGACCCATGGGCGTGTTTGAAATGGATAAATTCCAGGCCGGAACCAAGGCCATCGCAGAAGCCGTTGCAGAAGCCACATCAAAAGGTTCATTTTCACTCGTTGGCGGAGGAGATAGTGTTGCAGCCGTCAACCAGTTCGGGTTCAATGAAAAAGTTAGCTATGTTTCCACCGGGGGTGGCGCCATGCTGGAGTTTTTTGAGGGAAAAGTACTTCCCGGTATTGCTGCCATCAAAAATTAACCGTCCATCAAATTGATCAAAGGTTAACAAAAGCTTGATGCCTTTTGGTATATCTTTATGCCCTTAATTTAAACTACTATGAGCACACGTAACATTGTTCTGATTAGCATCGTTGCCCTGATCCTTCTATTAGGTGGATGTGGATGCAGTGGTTATAACGGACTTGTACAAAAAGATCAAAATGTAAAATCAAAATGGGCCAACGTTGAAAGTGATTACCAAAGAAGGTCTGACCTGATTCCCAACTTGGTAAATACTGTAAAAGGTGCAGCCAATTTTGAACAAGAAACCATTACACAAGTAATTGAAGCTAGATCAAAAGCAACACAAACAACAGTAAATGCAAATGATCTTTCACCCGAAAAAATAGCTGATTTCCAAAAGGCACAAGGCCAATTAAGTGGTGCAATTGGAAGATTGCTGGTAAGTGTTGAAAGATATCCTGAATTGAAAGCAACTGAAGCCTTCCGCGACCTTCAAGCTCAATTGGAAGGAACCGAGAACAGAATCAAAGTTTCCAGAAATGATTTCAATGCTGCTGTACAAGACTATAACACCAGTGTAAAGAAATTCCCAATGGTACTATTCAGCGGAATGTTTGGTTTCAATGAAAAAGGTTATTTCACAGCGGATGCTGGTGCTGAAAAAGCCCCCACCGTTGATTTCAAAAAATAATACGTGAACATTTTATCGTTGTTTACTGGCAAGAAAAAAACTTTTTTCTCTAAGGAAGAAGAAGAACGGATGGTGCAAGCCATCCGTTTTGCTGAAATGCAAACCAGTGGAGAAATTCGGCTCTTCGTTGAGAGCCATTGCTCATTTCTAAATCCCATTGATAGGGCCAAAGAAATTTTTGCAGATTTGAACATGACGGCAACGAAAGACAGAAATGCAGTACTTCTATATTTTGCTATGAAGGACCGCCAAATGGCTATTTGGGGTGATGAAGGCATTCACCAAAAACTAGGTCAAGATTTTTGGAACAACAAGGTTGCAACCATACTGGAAGATTTTAAAAATGAATATTTCACAGAAGGCATTTGCAAAATGATTGCTGATGTGGGCGATGCCTTGAAATCAAACTTCCCCTATACTTCTGAAGATAAAAATGAACTCGACGACAATATCGTATTTGGCAAATGATTAAGCAACTGCTTACCATATTAACTTTTATCATTGCACTCCCCTCTTTTTCACAAATTGAGAAAGAGTTGCCGGTTCGTCCCAATCCACCTAAGCTCGTTGTTGATTATACCAATACATTGAGTCCTGATCAAATCAATGCACTCGAACAAAAACTGGTTGCATTTGATGACTCTACTTCCAGTCAGATTTCAGTTGTCATTATTGAAACAACAGGTGACAGGGATATTTCAGATTTCGCATTTGCCTTGGGAAGAGCATGGGGCATCGGTAACAAGGAATTCAACAATGGCATTCTTTTATTGGTAGCAAAGAATGATAGAAAAATATTTATTGCAACAGGTTATGGTTTAGAAGGAGCATTGCCAGATGCACTTGCTAAACAAATTATTGCTGATGAGATCAGGCCTAACTTCAGAGAGAATGATTTTTATAGAGGATTGGATGAAGGAACCAATGCCATCATACAAGCCATCACAGGTGAATACAAGGCTCCTGATGGTTATCACAAAAGAAATGAAAAAGGTGTACCAGGAATTGTAATCGTTATCATTGTCATCATCATCATTTCTATCATCAAAAGAGGCGGTGGTGGAGGCGGTTATTACAACAGAGGTGGCTACAGAAGAGGAAGTGGCATGTGGCTCTTCCCG
>CAYFLQ010000259.1:2489-2697 GCA_964344065.1 uncultured Sphingobacterium sp.
CAGTGGCGGAGGATTTGGTGGCTTTGGAGGTGGAAGCTTCGGTGGCGGTGGAGCAGGTGGGGGATGGTAAATCAACCTAATCCCATTTCTTGATGCATTGCTGGAATTTCTACATCAGTGAATCCTTTTCTTAATAATCTTTCTCTGAAGTCAACTTGAACTGGATATTCTCCATGTACCAAGAAAACTTTTTTGACAGCCTTTGGAT
>CAYFLQ010000260.1:0-2682 GCA_964344065.1 uncultured Sphingobacterium sp.
TCAGGACTTGAAGTGAACAGTGATTTTTTAACTGGATCAAAGTCTTTGGTCATTCCTGCCAATAAAACGGTATCTATTTTATTGGATCAGCGTTACAATACAGTTGCATATCCACAATTGATTACAAGCAAAGGAAAAGATGCGAGCATTAAATTAAGTTATACGGAGGCGCTTTTGGTTGATACCAATTCAGCTAAATACAAAGGGGTGAATGTAAATGGCGCACTTAGGAGAAAAGATTTTCAAAAAGGAAACAGGAATGATGTTGACAGCAAACTTGTTATTGGTAATTACGATGTTTTCATTGCGGATGGCGGACAGCAAAGGGTTTTCAGACCATTGTGGTTCAGGACCTATCGGTATATGCAACTCGATATTACAACCAAAGACGAACCACTTGAAATAAATGATTTATATGGCATGGCAACTGGCTATCCATTTGAAGTGAGGGCTTCCTTTACATCCAACGATTCATCACTGCAGAATATTTGGGATATTGGCTGGAGAACGGCTCAACTCTGTGCAGGTGAAACCTATTTTGATTGTCCATATTATGAGCAACTTCAGTACGAAGGAGATACAAGAATTCAATCACTCATCTCTCTTTATGTAACGGGTGATGATCGATTGATGCGAAAAGCAATTTTAGATTTTTATCATTCAAGAGTGCCTGAGGGGTTGACACAAGGAAGATATCCAAGCAGTCGCTTACAGGTTATCCCACCATTTTCTTTGTATTGGGTGAGCATGCTGCATGACTATTGGATGCATCGGAGTGATTTTAAATTTGTAGAACAGTTTTTAATGCCAGTTGCAGGAGTGTTGGATTGGTATGAGAAACGCATTGATGCTAACAAAAATATATTAGGACCTATGAAATGGTGGAATTTTGTTGATTGGAATCAACAATTTCCAGGAGGTACGCCTGATGGAGCGAATGAAGGAAATTCTTCCGTCATTACATTTCAATATGTATATACGTTGAAGCAGGCTGCTGATTTATTCAGCTATTTTGGAAAAACTGCTGAAGCAAATCACTATAGGAGTTTAGCAGAAAAATTAGGTAAATCAACTTTTGCATTGTGTTATGATGCACAAAAAGGCGTACTGGCCAATACTCCATTGAAAAACACATTTAGTCAGCATGCAAGCATCATGGCTATATTGTCTGGAAGTGTACCAAAAGAATTGCAGCAAAAAATAATGATGAATGTATTGACCGATGCTTCCATCAGTCAGGCCACTTTTTATTATAGATTTTATTTGAACAGGGCGTTGAATTATACCGGGAATGCAGATAGGTATTACAAAGAATTGAAGCCATGGAGAGATATGATAGAGTTGGGGCTCACCACGTTTGCAGAAGAACCTGATCCAACAAGATCAGATTGTCATGCATGGAGTTCAAGTCCGAATTATGATTTCTTTGCAACCATCTGTGGGATCACCCCTTCCAAACCAGGCTTTGCTGCTGTTAACATTGCACCAGCCCTGGGCGAGCTGAATCATGTGGTTGGAGAGATGCCTCATCCCAATGGCATGATCAAAATTGAGATTCAAAAAGTTGGTGCAGCTGGAATATCAGCAGATATTGAATTGCCTGAAAATGTACCAGGTACATTTTCATGGAAAGGGAAACAGCTTCCTCTTCATGCTGGCAAACAACACATCCAACTTTAATTAAATTCTTTTGGCAAACTTTTGAGCCTTCAATGAAAGTTCAGTAGCAAGAAAACAATGTGCTTGTGGCATAGCAGTTTCAGTTCTATTCACAACATCATCGACAAACAACTTACCAAATGGAAGTTGTGTATCTCTACAGTCAATGTATTTTGTTTCCTGATTGTTTGCATAATAGAGGTGATTACCGCTGTCATAGCGTGCGATATCGATGTTCTTTCTGATTTCAATGAATCCTTCAGTTCCAAGAATGGTCAATCTACCATCACCCCATGTTTTCAATCCGTTGGGAGTAAACCAATCAACTCTTATATATCCTTGTCCTCCATTTCCCTTCAACATTACATCACCAAAATCTTCAAAATCAGGTTTATCTGGGTGATTGACATTGCCAATTTGAGATGCAACTACTTCGGCACTGGTTGAATTGGTAAAATACAGGAACTGATCAAATTGATGAGATGCAATATCCGTGATGATGCCTCCAAATTTCTTTTTGTCCCAAAACCAATCTGGTCTTGACTTTGGATTGATGCGGTGTGGACCGAGACCAATGGTCTGAATTACTTTTCCGATCAGTCCTTGTTGAATCAGTTCGCCTGCTTTGATGGTTGCTTTGTTTTCAAAGCGTTCACTGAACATAATAGAGTAGATGCGTTTGGTTTCTTTTTGAACTTTTCTTGCTTCAGCAAGTTGTTCCAATGTTGTGATACCAGGTTTATCTACGAGATAATCTTTGCCATGTTTCATCACTTGAATACCCAGCGGGGCACGTTCAACTGGGATGCCAGAACTGAGTACCAGTTGTATTGAATTATCTTCTAAGATTTCTTTTTCACTGGAAGCAACTTTTGCTTGTGGGAATGCTTTTGTGAATGCAGCCAACAGGTCTGGTTCTTTTGCATATACAGCTACCAATTCTCCTCCACCATTGATTACAGCATTGCACATGCCATAGATATGGTTGTGATTGATATTGATTACTGAAAATCTGATGCGTTT
>CAYFLQ010000261.1:0-221 GCA_964344065.1 uncultured Sphingobacterium sp.
ATTAAATCCTTTGAGTAACCAAGAGGAAGCATCTGTAAATCCCAAATGAAGTACAATATCACTCATAAATGGAGTAACCATGTATGCAACAACTCCCATTACTATTGATAATCCAAACCATTGAGAAAAGCTTGAAATGAATCCAAAGAAAGGATGCAGTGTCCTGCTCACATAAATATAGCTTCCTCCAGCCAATGGCATGGATGAAGAAAGGATTGCAT
>CAYFLQ010000261.1:316-2681 GCA_964344065.1 uncultured Sphingobacterium sp.
AAAAGCTGAAATCAATGCAGGAAGAGCTGCCAGCAGAAAAGCGAATACAATATTATTTCCCAATCCTGGAACAGCTGCTTGAATTTCAAATGGAACAATGTATATCGAAGCACCGATCATCGATGATGCACCGGTGGCGATCAATCCAATGAGCCCAAGATTTCTCTTCAAGTGTTGTTCAGACATTCTGACCTCAATTTATGCCATAAATTTCTGATGGAGGGTTCCTGATCTAAGTTTTATTGATATCTAAAATCATCTAAGTAAATTCAAGTAGACTTGTTACATTAGAGTAGCTGATAATATATAAAATTTACCACATGTTGAGAATAGTTTTTCTGTTGATGTTGGCTTTAGGGATGTCGTTTATTTCCAGAGCTGATTTGTATCCCATTGATAAAAATATAGATATCCAACATTATATTTTTCAACTTTCATTATCGGACAGTTCAAACGAGATTTTTGGTGATGCGCAGATAAGGGTACTGATCAAACAAAAAGGTGTTCAACGCATTAGATTGGATTTGATCAACCAAACTGCAGAAAGAATGGGGAAGGGGATGTTCGTAGAAGATGTTCGAATGGGTGAGACGAAAGTTGTATATACACATCAACAAGATGCATTGATCATTGAATTACCGTCAGCCGCAAATGTGGGAGATCTATTGACATTTCGAATTGTATACCATGGTGTGCCTTTCGATGGGTTGCGTATAGGGGCAACTAAATTTGGTGACCGAAGTTTTTTTTGTGAAAACTGGCCGAATAAAGCAAGGCATTGGTTGCCTACCTATGATCATCCTTCCGACAAAGCAACTTCCGAATTTATTGTAAGGGCACCCTTGCATTATAAAGTTGTTTCCAATGGATTGCTTCAGGAAGAGTCTGATTTGGGAAACAATGTAAAGCTTACGCACTGGAAGCAATCGGTTCCCGTTTCTTGTTGGTTGTTTGTATTGGGTGTAGCAGATTTTGCTGTTCAATATGTAGATCAATTCAATGGAAAATCTATTGAGACCTGGGTGTATGCTAAAAACAGGGAAGCGGGTTTTTATGATTTTAAAGAGCCTACAAAAAAAGTATTATCCTTTTATTCAAATTATGTAGGTCCGTTTGCGTATGAAAAGCTTGCCAATATTCAGTGTGCCAGTGTGAGCGGTGGCATGGAAACTTCTTCTGCCATTTTTTATGCAGAAAATTTAGTCAATGGAAAACGGGATGAACGCACGAGGAATGTGGTCATTCATGAAATTGCCCATCAATGGTTTGGCAATGCCGTTACAGAGTCTTCATGGGATGATGTTTGGTTGAGTGAAGGGTTTGCCACATTTTTTACGTTGTTATTTATTGAAAATGAATATGGCAGGAAGGAATACCTGGATGGACTTTTAAAAGCCAAGAAAACAATTTTTGAGTTAACATCCAAGATGCCTGATCATGCTGTTGTGAGCGCACGTTCTGCTGAAAAAGAAGTGGTTACCAGTGGGTTGACATATCAGAAAGGTGCATGGATTTTGCATATGTTACGAAGCAAAATAGGGGAGGCAAATTTTAAAAAAGGAATTCAAGCGTATTATAAAAAGTATTTTAATGCAAATGCTACTACTGATGATTTTAAAAGGGAGATGGAGTTGGCATCTGGAATGGATCTTACATCATTCTTTTATCAATGGTTGTATCAGCCTGTGTTGCCTTCATTGGCTCTGAGTTGGAGATACGATGTTCCATCAAAAACCATTGTAGTTGATGTGGAGCAGGAGCAGTTAGGTAATACTGTATTCAAGGCGGATCTTGAATTTGCTTATTACAAGAAAGGTATTGCTGAGCCGGTTATCCTCAAATTTCAGATGAAAGAAAAAAAGCAACAACATACATTTAAAGTTGATGGGGTGTATGATCATCTTGCATTTGATCCGAGGAATAATTTTTTGTGTAAAGTGAATATCAAGTAATATTATTCTGTCAATATGCCGAAGAAATAATTTCGGTGAGTAGAAAATACTGAACGACCCAGTAGTAAAAAATTTCTAAAAAGGAATTGGTTCACTACATGCATACAGGGTCAAGTGATATTTACATAAGTGTTATAGACGCAAATGGGAAAACAATCATTCAAAATAGAAAAATCAATATAGGTAGTAAGCTTAACCTTGGATCTTCATTAAAAGGAAGTTATATCATTCAAGCCAAAGACAAAACCGGCAAGATTTTAAGTGTGCAAAAACTGATCAAAAATTGATTTAACTATCGAGACAAGTAAATATTCAAGCTCGAATAGATAAGGGTTGCAACGGCTAAAGGGGAAATAGAGATCTTAACTGATCTCTATTTTTTTTAACTCCGTTGGTTTAATAAGGGTACAATC
>CAYFLQ010000262.1:0-2676 GCA_964344065.1 uncultured Sphingobacterium sp.
CAACCATTTTATCAAATGCATCGAATGTGCTTACTTCTTTGCCATTGGCAAGAGGAAAACGCAAACGTGCTGTATCATACAACCCTAACACAGAAGCCTGTACACGAGCAGAAGTACCACCATTGGTGATGCTCGAAAGATCATTTCCTTCAATTTTTATTGGTCTGCCATCGCGCACTTTGGCTACAACAGGAACTGCATCTCCATCCAATGTATAAGTTGTTGCATAATAATTTGCAACACCAGGTATAATGGTATCGGGCTTATTCAAATAAGGAATGCTCTTCTTTACAGGCATCTCACAGCTCGCAGCTGCAGCAGCGGCGGCAGTGCTGAATCCGAGATATTTTAGAAAGTCCCTGCGCGGAGATGTTGAATCCAATAACTCATTGAATTCATCTTGTACCCTTTCCTGGTATTGTTCACTGCTCTTCAATTCACCAAAACTCTGCCAGTATTTTTTTTGCTTCATAACTATGGTTGGGTTGAACTTAAGGATGTGTTGTTTTACATATATATTAATAGTGACACTTCTGACATTCTGTTCCACCAATCTTTTCTACTGTTACGCTGTCCATTTTCTTATTCTTCAAATCTTCATGGAACTTCTCGTAAATGCTGTAAAATTTATTGTCAGTGAACTGAACCTTGGTTTCTCTGTGACAGTTTACACACCATCCCATGCTCAAATCAGCAAACTGATACACCTCATCCATTTTTTGAATTTCACCATGACAAGTTTGGCATTGCTGCTTACCTGCATTCACGTGTTGTGCGTGATTGAAATAAACGTGATCAGGAAGATTGTGGATGCGAATCCATTCAATCGGCTTGCCTTCGCCGGTATATTGCTTGGTCGCTGGATTCCATCCTGCAAACTTGTACAACTTCTGAATTTCTGCAGTTCCATCCACTTCTGTTCCATCCTCACGGTAAATCTTTGGACCCTTTGCATATTCATTGATACCCATGTGACAGTTCATACAAACATTCACAGATGGAATGTTCGCATGTTTGCTTTCTTGTGCACCACCATGGCAATACAAACAGTTGATTTGATTAATTCCTGCATGTACTTTATGTGAATAATATATTGGTTGCTCAGGTTGATAATTCTGTGAACGTCCTAATCCCTGTGCTCCTTGGAATAGCATGTAACCACCACCAAGGAATAATAAAATAGCAAACACAGCGATGTATACTTTGTTGCGATAGAATGGAACTGGTTCTGCAGCAGCAGATCCTTCAGCTTCATCCGACATCTTTCTTAGATTGCTGTTAACCTGCAATAAAATCAATGCAATTACAGCAAGCACAATGGTTAAAATACCATACAACAAATTGGAATCTGATTCACTATTTTGTGATGCGGGTGATGCACCACCCGCTGCAGGAGCCGCAGCAGCAGCGGCTTTTGAACCACCATCGTTGATATACGTCAATATTGCATCAATGTCTGCATCCTTTAATTCAGGAAATGCAGTCATCTGAATTTTATTGAATTCATTGTAAACTGTAACTGCACGAGGATAACCTTTTTTGATTACAGCAGCACTGTTACGAACCCACTCATAAATCATTTTCTTATCATCCCAACGATCCTCTACTCCTTTCAATGCAGGTCCTACCAACTGCTTATCAATTGCGTGACAAGAAGCGCATTTTTGGTTGAACAACGCCTTGCCGTCTTGCGCATCTGCAGCAAGAGATAAGGTCAAGAAAGTCAATAAAATAGTTGCGGAAAATAAATTTTTGAAACGGCTTGTTTTCTTATTCATACCCTCGGTGAATTGTGTTGAAATTGTTGGGCACCTTTAATTGGTCGCAAATTTACTGTATGAATTCAACAATATATCAACATTGTTAACTTTTTTTTAATGCAGGTAGGGACTGCTTTTCAATGATTTACGCCACTAAACAACCACAAATTGTCATAAAAATGTATGACGTTCGTCATAAAAGATTTAACAGTATAAAATAAAGGGCTCCAGTCGTTTTTTTTCTTCTCTTTGCAACATGTTTGAAAGCCTCCAGAAAAAATGGAAAGTGAATGGCGCACAGTTAGGGCTCATCCTCTGCACCTTCGCCACCACAGGAACCCTTACGGCATACATCTCCAGAAGCATAACAGAATGGTTGGAGCTTGACCCCAAAAACGACTGGGAACTCAGACTGGCTTTGCGTTTGATCGTTCTAATCTTTGGCTATCAGGTCATCATTTTAATCGTCTCCTTCTTCTTCGGACAATTCAAGTTTTTCTGGAACTATGAGAAGAAAATTCTTCGCAGAATGAAACTCATGCCCCCAGCCAGCGCCCAAATGGCCATTTTTGCCTCAGGGAAAGGTAGCAATGCAGAGAAAATCATACAATACTTTGATAATCATAAACATATACATGTAAAATTGGTTGTATGTAATAAACCTGGAGCAGGGGTTCTAGACATAGCCACTCAACATAACATCCCTACCACCCTTTTGAACAAAAAAGACTTCTTTGAGTCGAATAAATTTATACAAGAATTTGAAAATCAAGGTATTACACATATTGTGCTGGCCGGTTTTCTATGGAAAATTCCTGAAAATATGGTGAAAGCCTATCCTGGACATATCATCAACATACACCCTGCACTGCTACCAAAATTTGGTGGCAAAGGCATGTATGGCGATCATGTTCAC
>CAYFLQ010000263.1:0-2670 GCA_964344065.1 uncultured Sphingobacterium sp.
CCAACTGGGTAAAATTTGCAAACTCTCTAAAGTTGCGTATTCTGATGCGTCAGTCTCGTATTTCTGGAAGAGATAGCTACATCACCACTGAATTGAACAAAGTTCTTTCTGAAGGAACTGGTTTCATCACTGGTGCTGAAGTAGGTGCAAACCCTGGTTATACTGCTGCTGCAGGTCAGATCAATCCTTTTTATGATACCTATGGTTACAGTGAGACTGGTGCTCGTCGCGCCAATAATAACTGGCCTCGTATGACAGATTTCTTGTTGTCAACCATGAAGGCAACAGGTGATTCAGTTCGTATGAAGCGTATTGCCTACGCAATCGGAAATGAAGATGGTGCAAATCCTGGTGTTAGCGCAAAAGCTGAAATCAACTCCAACTATGTTGGTGTGAAGTTCGGAGCTAACTCTGGTTACCTTCCTGGTAACTCTTCAGCTCCTGGTCCTGCAGTTCTCACAAAAGGACAATATGCTAAGCCTTTTGTTATCATGACTGCTGCTGAAATTCAATTGAATCTTGCTGAAGCAAAACAGAGATATGGTGCTGCAGTTAACCTTACCGGTACTGCAAAATCTTATTTTGATGAAGGAATCAAACAATCATACCGTGCTTTGGGTGCATCTTCTGCAGACGTAGCAAGACTCACTTCTAGCGGAGTTGATAATGTTGATTTCGATGCTTCAACCAATAAGTTGAACGCTATCGCTTACCAAAAATGGTTGGCAATGGTGAACTTCAACGGTTTGGAAGCTTGGTCTGAATATCGTAAGAGCGGAATTCCTGCAACACCACAGTCTATCAACTATGTAGGTGGTGCAAGTGTTCGTCCTTTGAGACTCTATTATCCTGGAACTGAACTTGGTTCTAATGGAGACAACGTGAAAGCACAAGGAACAATTGATCCTTTGGCGACACGTATCTTCTGGGATGTTGACTAATTAATTGTACCCCTATATAAAAATGACCCTGCATTCGCAGGGTCATTTTTTTTATGTCAATACACTAGTGAATTTATAGAAGTCCACTTACTTCAACAGTCCTGCGTTGTGTAGTACTCTCAAAAGCCAGTTCAATCAATTTAATCACATTATATCCATCAATAGCTGTTTCTTTCAATGGAAGATTGCCTTTGATGGATTGGTATAAATTGTCGTAGTAATAGCCGAAACTTCCTTTTAATGAAGGATATATTTCTTTGATCTCTTTTCCGTTTATCTCAGTATGGAGCAATCCAAAATTGGCTGATTCTTCTTTGCCCCAATCCGGCCCAGTCGGAACAACGCCGGCTTTTAATAAATCTTCTTGCGGATCTTCACCATGCTTGATAAAGGATCCTTTAGTGCCATGAATCATATAACGTGGCCCCATTTCCTTAACCAGCATACTTGAATGTAAGGTTACAATCAGGTTATCATACTCGAGTTTTACATCAAAGAAGTCATCTACTTTGGAATAGGATTTCATCTTGCGAATATCTGCTGTGATGAAAGAGGGCTTTCCAAAAAGAACCAAGGCTTGGTCAATCAAATGTGGACCTAAATCATAAAACACGCCACTGCCGGGTAATTCATGTTCACGCCAAAGTCCGTATGTTCTGGGGTCTGGCCTAAAGCGATCATAATGCGCAAAAAATTCTCTCGGCTCGCCCAATAATCCATCTTCCAATATTTTTTTCATTGTCAGAAAATCTGCCACATATCTTCTGTTGTGAAATACCGAACAGATTTTTCCAGTTTTATTCGATAGTTCAATCAATTCAAGCGCTTCGGCAGATGTATTGGTAAAAGGTTTTTCAACAACTACGTGCTTGCCCGCTTCCAGTGCAGCTTTGGCATAGGGGAAGTGAGTGGTATTTGGACTCGTAATCACAACAAGTTCAATAGATGGGTCATTCAAAACGGTCTCTATGTTCTTTGCAATTTTTACAGAGGGAAATTTCTCCTTCGCAGTCTCGCCATTTCTCTCCAGTATCATATCTAATGAATATCCTCCATGCGTTGTAATAAAAGGGATGTGAAATGTTTTTGATGAAATGCCGTAGCTGATAACTGCTGTTGAGATCATGAGTCTAAATTTTTGTTGACGGTTGACAGTTAACGGTTAACAGTCAACTGTCAACTAATAACAGGTTAAAAATAACTCAAAACTCAAAACCTAAAACCCATAACGCTTCTTATCTTCGCAAAAATTTTCAAACATGCAACTCAAAGATCAAATACTTGCTGCCTGGGACAATCGTGAGCTCTTGAAAGATAATCAATATGCCGATGCTGTAAGAGCAGTCATTGAAGAAGTGGATAAAGGTCGCTTGCGTGTTGCAGAAAAAGTAGGAGAGGACTGGCAAGTGAATGAATGGGTGAAGCAGGCTATCTTGATGTATTTTGGTATTCAACAAATGCAAACATGGGATCTTGCTCCTTTTGAATTCTATGACAAAATGTTATTGAAAAAAGATTATAAATCACTCGGTGTTCGTGCAGTACCTCATGCAGTTGCACGTTATGGGGCTTATCTGGCAAAAAATGTTGTACTGATGCCTTCTTATGTAAACATCGGAGCTTATGTGGATGAAGGTACAATGGTAGATACATGGGCAACTGTAGGCAGTTGCGCACAAATTGGAAAAGGAGTTCATTTGAGCGGGGGAGTAGGAATCGGCGGAGTATT
>CAYFLQ010000264.1:0-2653 GCA_964344065.1 uncultured Sphingobacterium sp.
TGTCGAATTGATAGAACAGCCTTTGCCTATCGATCAATGGCAAGAAATGATTGAATTAAAAAAGATTTCAAGTATTCCTTTCTTCGCTGATGAATCTTGTGTGTTTCAAAAAGATGTCGACTCCTGCGCACAATCATTTAGTGGCATCAATATAAAACTTACAAAAGCAAGCGGAATAACCCCTTCACTTGAAATGATCAAGCAAGCACGTAGACTGAATTTAAAAATTATGCTGGGATGTATGAATGAGTCTTCTATAGGTACAGCAGCTCTTGTTCATCTTTCTCCCATGGTTGATTATTTAGATGCCGATGGACCTTTGCTGTTGAGTGAAGATTTGGCAACTGGACTTACACTAAATAATCATACTTGGCAATTGCCAACATCGCCTGGTTTGGGAATTGTGTTAAAGGAAGGGTTATAATATCTTATAAGAAATTCCCATCCCAACAGTTCTTGGGTTTCCTAAATGAACAGCACCAAAGTCATACCCATAACTAAAATAGGTTTTATCTGTGATGTTTCTAGCCCACAGATATATATTGATTCTTGAAATCTTTATTCCAGTCTGTGCGTGCAACAGACCGTATGCTTTTTGTTCAATCACATTGGTAATGTCAAAATATTGACTTCCTGAATATTGATATTGAATGTTAGCCCATAGTTCATTTTTACCCAATTTCTTTTGATAGGTAGCATTGAAAAATTGAGTGCTATTGGGAGTGAAAATTTGTTTGTTGTTATCTAACTCCATTTGCATGCCATTGATTACAGTTGAGTAGCGAGCATATCTTGCATTCGTAAATCCGGCATTGTATTGCAATGTCATACCACGAAAAGGTTTTGCACTAATTTCCCATTCTACGCCACTGCTTTTCAATAGGCCTGCATTTTTAGTAATTGTGATGGCATCCGGAAGGATAAGAAATGGAGTTTGTACATTGGTCACCCTGTTGTAAAATGCAGCAACCGCATATTGAATGGTCTTTTGGGTATTGGTGCCCTTCCAACCTAGTTCAAACATGCTTGAAAATTCAGGCATGTATGCTGAAAGAGGTAGTTGTGATGGGTCACTTGATACATTTGAAAGTCCGCCTGATCTGAAACCTCTTCCGAATGTGAAATACAACATTTGATGGGTATTTAATTGATAATGGATCCCCATTTTTGGTGAGAATGCAGAAAAGCTTTTCTTTCCAGTAGTATCATTTAATATAACAAAAGCAGGATAGGGAGATTTTTCATATTCACTTTTTACAGTAAGAGATTTTTGCTCCTGATCAAATCTGGCTCCAGCTTGAATAGATAGTTTTTCGTTTAAGTGATACGTTCCATGCGCATAACCTGCAATACCATTGATATGAGACAGATTATATGAAATCAATGAAAAATTCTCATCTGGTATGCCAATAAAACCTGCATCTTTTCCGAAAGCGGTTGCTTGTTTTGTAGGACTGCTATTGGTGAATTGATAAAGACCAGCAGTCCATTCTAATTTCTTGCTGTGTTGAAGTGATGATTGAAACTTCAACTCATTGGTCAAGGCGTTGACATTGTTATAGGATTTGCCATAGTTGTTAAAAATGCCAATGATTTCATATTCAGAAAAATCTGCGTCCAATGTATTGTCGTAATATCTATAATTATTTTGATACGAAGTTTGCAGGCTTGTGTGTACTGCTTTTCCTTTGTGCTGTAATACCACAGATGCATTGGTGGTTAAATCATGCATTGAAGTTGTTTGATTCTGAGAAAGATGAAACGGATTGTCTTTGGCTGTAGTATAATCCCCATTCAATGGGAAAGCACCATCATTCAGCCCCGTGTATCTTTTTACATCTGCTTGTATAGACCAATTGTTTTTCAGTATATATTTAAGTTGAGCAGTTCCTAAAAATTGTTTTTGATTGTCATAAGCTGATTTTGTAAAATCATTTGTATAAAATCCATTTCTTTTGTCATGAAGCATCGCTACACTTAAATACAACTTGTTCTTGATAATGGGTGTTTTTAATTGAGCGCTAATTCTTCTTTGACCAACATTTCCCAGGGTTAGATCTGCTGTCAAACTCGTTTGGTTGGTTGGTTTTTTTGTAGTGATATTGATTACACCTCCCATGCTGTTTCTGCCATAGAATGTACCTTGGGGACCTCTTAATACTTCAATGCTTTCAATATCATTTAA
Organism: uncultured Sphingobacterium sp.; assembly: GCA_964344065.1. Taxonomy (GTDB): domain Bacteria; phylum Bacteroidota; class Bacteroidia; order Chitinophagales; family Chitinophagaceae; genus Pollutibacter. The sequence goes on from CAYFLQ010000264.1 coordinate 2,186, forward strand.
TTGAGGTATGTACATATCTAAGTTAAATTGTGCAACGCCATCAACATAGGTGGCCACAGTTTGATCATATGAAGTCGTAACAATTCCTCTTATTCCAGCTACATTTCTATTGTCGCCAGATTGAGACAGTGAAAAATTAGGCGCGATACCTGTAAGGTTATTGATTTCCCACAGCCTCATTGTTTGAATTTGCTCTGCTCCCAAATAAGTGATGGAGGCAGGAGATGTTAATTGTGTTTGCTGCCTTTTTTCTGCACTGTATATGATAATCTCCTGAAGTTTTTTATCTTTTTGTTTTATGGAATCAGTTTCTTGAGCTATGAGTGAGTTAGAAATTAAGAAAATGCAACATAAAAATAAGGGGATACGAATGGGAAGCATGATAAAATTTATTTTAATAACGATTCAACATTTTTATGATTGATTTCACAGAAAAATTCAGCAATGTTTTCTGTGCATCTTTCAATA
>CAYFLQ010000265.1:0-2638 GCA_964344065.1 uncultured Sphingobacterium sp.
CAGAATTTTTACAGTATACCAATCACAGTTGCGACCCCAATGCATTTTTTGATACTACCGAAATGCAATTGATTGCTTTGAGAGAAATCAAACCCAATGAAGAGATTACCTTTTTTTATCCTTCAACGGAATGGAAAATGGATCAGGCCTTTGAGTGTCTTTGTGGTTCACCCCAATGTTTAAAGATTATTCAGGGCGCATATAAGTTGACCAAAGAGCAGCAGGATACTTATAAACTCAATAACTTTATCCATCATAAAATTCAACATTCAGGAATATAAAAGCAGTCATTTGAAAAAAGCGATCATTAGTTTTATCTGTTTGCTTACCCTGTTTAATTCTTTTGCTCAACAAAAAGACAAAAGACTGGAAGATGCTGTTTCTAAAATGATAGGAGGCTTCCATGGACAAATGGGTGTGTTTGTAAAAAGTCTAAAGACAGGAAAAACAATTTCCATCCATGGCGACACGGTTTTTCCAACTGCAAGCATTGTCAAAGTGCCCATCCTCATAGGCATCATGGACAGAATCAATCGAAAGGAATTAGACTATCATCAAAAATTGATTTGGTATGATACATTGAATTATGATCCTGGCGATGATGTTGTTGCATATTTAAAGCCGCAAACAAATATTGAATTGAGCAAGGTGATGATGTTGATGATGACCATTTCAGATAATACAGGTAGTCTCTGGTTGCAAAGCATTGCTGGAACCGGAAGCCGTATCAACTTTTTATTGGATAGCATGGGATATCATCAAACCCGTGTCAATAGTAGAACTCAGGGCAGAGAAGCCATGCGATCAGTATTTGGATGGGGACAAACTACACCCAATGAAATGGGAAAAATATTTGAGGATATTGTGAATGGGGAGGTTATCAACAAAGAAATTTCTGATAAAATGTTACGCATCATGAGCAGGCAATATTGGGATGAAGAGGCCTTGTCGTCTATTCCGCCTGATGTCTTTGTAGCAACTAAAAATGGTGCAGTCAATGCAAGCCGAAGTGAGGTGATGTATGTGAATGCAAAACATCCATATATCATCAGCATATTTACCAAAAACAATCAAGACATCAGTTGGGAATATAATAATGAAGCGTGGCAGCTTACCAGAAAACTATCCAAGTTGGTTTGGAATTATTTTAATGAATAAACATTTACCATGAAACAGTCTTTTTTCCTTGTTGCAATTGTCGCTCTCTTCTCTTGCAACTCTTCAAACAAAGCTGATAGAATATATGTAAATGGAAATATTTGGACAGGGGATACTGCGAATCCAACTGCATCCGTTATTGCCATCAAAGGAGATAAAATTATCTATGTGGGCAATGATCCAGCAAAAGTAACTGGCCAAGAAGTCATTGATTTGAATGGTAAAATGGTCGTGCCAGGTTTCACAGATAATCATACTCATTTTCTTTCTGCCGGATATGGTTTGTCGAGCGTTAAACTGAAAGATGCAATGACCAAAGAAGCGTTTATCCAACGCATCAGTGATTTTTGCAAAACGCATCCTGGCAATGCATGGATCAAAGAGGGAGGATGGGATAATGAAAACTGGGGAGGTGAATTGCCCAGCAAAGAGTGGATTGATTCAGTAACAGGAGATCATCCCATATTTATTTCACGTTATGACGGACATATGGCATTTGCGAATTCAAAAGCCATGGCACTTGCAGGTGTGGACGAAAAAACAATGTCTCCAACAGGTGGAGTGGTTGTAAAAAATGCAAAGGGAGAGTTAACAGGATGTTTCAAGGACGCTGCGATGAATTTAATTGATAAAGTAATTCCCGCCCCTACCGACGCTGAATTGGATGAATACTATACCGCTGCTGCTCAGTATGCATTAGAAAGAGGAGTGACACATGTGAATGACATGGGATCATATGGCGGATGGACAGATTTAGCAACATATAGAAGGGTTGCAGAAAAAAATAATTCCATGATTCGAATGTATGCTTTCATGCCATTGTCGACTTGGAGCAAATTAGATTCATTCGTTCAAAGAAATGGCAGAGGAGATGATATGTTGAAGTGGGGTGGTTTGAAAGGATATGTAGATGGATCATTGGGATCTACCACTGCTTGGTTTCATCAACCATATTTGGATGATCCACGATCAACCGGACTTACCATTACCGATACCACTGATCTAAGAAACTGGGTGATAGGAGCTGATAAAGCAGGTTTGCATGTTGCAGTGCATGCCATTGGTGATCGGGCCAATGATTTTATTTTATCAGTGTATGGTGAATCCAATAAAACAAATGGATCAAGAGATAGAAGATTCAGAGTAGAGCATGCTCAACACGTTCGTCTAGAATCCATTGAAAATTTTGCAAAACAAAAAGTGATTGCGTCGATGCATCCTTATCATTTGGTAGATGATGGAATATGGGCTTATAAGCGACTTGATGAAAAAAGATTAAGAGGAACCTACGCATTTAAAGAAATGATGAACAAAGGGGTGCAAGTTACCTTTGGCTCTGACTGGCCTGTTGCACCAGTAGATGCTCTCTTTGGGATGTATGCAGCCGTAACGAGGCAAACGGGGGATGGTAAAAATCCAGGTGGTTGGTACCCAGATCAAAAAATTTCTATTGATGACGCTCTTCGATTTTATACTGTAA
>CAYFLQ010000266.1:0-2611 GCA_964344065.1 uncultured Sphingobacterium sp.
CTGTTTCGATTAATTTTTTTGCCACTACTTCCTGTAAACTCAAATCCTCGTCAACCACTAAAAATTCATGCACACTTGTTTTCAAGAGTTCAAAATGTTCATCAATGATGTTAGACTGGCCATTTAAACTTACATCTGTAAGTCTTAATCGTACCATGCCATAATTCGGCAAGTATGCCAATTTGATGTGTTCAGGGAGTTTCTTTTCAAAGTCAATAAGTGTCTCAGCTAGGAAAGATTCTCCAATACCTGCAGTCAGCAATGTTCTGTGTTGGATAGGTGTGATGTTAAATTTTTGAAGCAATGATGGAATGACATTGTCCTCCATCATGCCCTTCATTTCATGTGGTACACCAGGCATGCTTACATAAATGGTATCATTTTTTTCAAACCACATACCCGGGGCTGTTCCTCTCTTGTTTTGAATGACCTTGCAGTTATCAGGCACCTCTGCTTGTTTGAGGTTTCTATCCAGCAGTGGACGATTTAGCTTTTTGGTGAATATCTCAATCACATTATCAAGCGCACCTTTGTCAGTTACCAATTTTCCTCCAAAATATTCACATAAAAGAGGTTTGGTGATGTCGTCTGAAGTTGGACCCAGACCACCTGTTATCAATACGATATTTGACTTTGAGCCTTCTTCCTCTAATGCATTCCAAATTGCTTTCCACTCATCCCCAACTGCAACTCTTCGTTGTATCGAAATTCCAATTCGGTTGAGTGATGAGGCTATCCACGAACTGTTGGTATCGATGGTTTGTCCAATTAGTAGCTCGTCGCCTATGGTGATGATGGATGCCTTGATTTTTAGATTTTCATTCATTTGAATGTGTATAACTCAATGTTAATATCCTGATTACAAAGTTACAATAATGATTGATTCTCATTATTTAAGGTTTATTTTTGGGAAGAATTATTACGATGCGTTTCCACCGTCATAAAAAAACTGTTTTTCACTTGCTTTTGCTCATGTGGAGCGCTGTTTTCTCTATTCATCTATATGCCCAAGAAGATATATCCTCCAGATCTGATCAACGCTGGCTAAAAAGGATTGATGAGTTGTTTCAACATGGCCAATATGCTTCAGCTGCCCAATACATAGAAAGCCTTCAATCTCAATCCAATCCAAACCTCCAAGACGAGGTCAAAGAGACCTTGGCTTTTAAAAGACTACAAATAGGAGTGATTGAAAATGAAGCCTTTTATATCCAAAAAGCACTTTCGTTTTTCAGTACCACCGGCAATATGCCCTTTAAATCTCAGATTGCCTATTTGATTGCCAATCACTATTTTGAATTATCGATGTACAAAGAAGCCCTTGCTTATCTCGAATCCATCGAACAGGTATATCTAACCAATAGTCAAAATGAACAGATTCAATTTCAAAAAGCTGTTTCCTATTTCTCTGAAAAGAAATTTGACAACGCAAAACCATACTTAAAGAGTATCCTTCAGATTGAACACTCCAAGTATGCATCTGATGCACAGTATTATCTAGGGTTCATCTCTTTTTCTGAAAACAAATTGGATGAAGCATTGCCTTTCTTCCAAGCCATTGAAAAAGATCCTACTTATGCCAAGGCTATCCCATTCTACCTCGCATACATCTTCCACGATAAAGGAAATGATGCGAAAGCCCTCGAATATGGTGAAGCCTATTTGATGAGCTCAGATGGATTACATCAGGTTGAAATGATGCAATTGTTGGCATCTATTTATTTCAACAAAGATGAATATGTAAAGACAGCAACATTTTATGAAAAATTGCTTTCAGATGGACTAGCTTTAAATCCCGTTCAGAGATTTGAATTGGGAACGAGTTTCTATCATTTAGATAAAGTTTCGAAAGCTGTTGAGCAACTGAAAGCTCTTTCCATTGGAAAAGACGATGTGGCAACGGAAGCAATGTTTGTGCTTGGGCTCACGTATCTCAAATTAGATGAGAAAGCAAATGCAAGAACCTCTTTTCAGTATTGCACTTCATCCAATCTTTCGTCCGATAAAAAAGAAATCGCTGCATATCTAGATGGAAAATTGTCTTTTGAATTAGGCTTTGAAGATCAAGGATTCAAAAGCATAACATCATTTTTAGATGAATATCCCAACTCTGCGTATTCAAGGGAGGCCAAGGAAATTTTATTGCAGTATTATACCAAGACCAACAATTTTAGGTCTGCATTTGAAATGCTTGACAAGGTTGATCTTTCTAATCCTGTCATCAAATCTGTGCTGCCCAGAATTTATTATGGCAGGGCTGTAGAGTTGATTTATGAATTACAATATGATCAAGCACAACAATTGCTCAAACTTTTAAATGTATTTACACAATCGAATTTTTATCATTTGTCTATTTTTTGGATGGGCGAGATTGAGTTTAGGAAAAACAATTACGGCACTGCATCAAAATATTTTCAGCAATTTTTGCAATCTCCCGGAAATGCTTCGGGTGATGCAAATGAATTGAATGCTTATTATAATCTTGGTTATTGTTACTATGAGCTAGCTGAGTATAAAAAGGCCTACCCATTTTTTGAAAAAGTATATCAAATTGATAACGACATCCTTGATCCTAGAATCAGAGAAGCCTTGTTGAGAGCGGCTGACTGTT
>CAYFLQ010000267.1:0-2607 GCA_964344065.1 uncultured Sphingobacterium sp.
CAAATACATGATTCCAGTAAATATAAAAAACAGTGGTCCTAGCAATCCCAACAAGGAAATCCATTTTCCTTGATAGAATTGTTGCATGGGTCTTTTTAGTCTTTCTGCAATCAGATACATGGCTGGTACAATCAACAATGTCATAAAGAAAGCAAACATCAGTCCCCATATAATGGTAAGTGATAGTGGTTTCCAGAAGGCAACGTTGTCACCGCCGAAGAAAATATGTGGATTCAGGTCTGTAAACAACGTGACGAAATTGATATTAAAGCCTACAGCTAGTGGAATCAATGCAAGGATCGCAGCAAGCGCTGTCAGCAATACTGGAACAATCCTAGTCTTACCTGCTTCAATGACTGCATCCCTTGTTTTCATGCCTCTTGCTCTCAATTCATCAGCGAATTCTATCACCAGAATTCCGTTTTTCACGACAATACCGGACAATCCAACAATACCAATACCGCTGGTTACTGCTGCAAATGTTGAACGGAAGATTCCATATCCAAGCAATACACCAATCAAGCTGAACATAATTTCAGATAATACAATCATGGTTTTGCTGTAGGAACCAAATTGAAGAATCAGGATCAATAGAATAAATGCAACTGCAATGAACAATGCATTGCTCAAAAATCCTGCTGTTTCTCTCAGTTGTTCTTCTTCCCCTGTTTGAGCAACATTTACACCTTCAGGTTTGTCATTGAATGCATCAATGTATTTTTTAATTTCAGCGTTTACACTTTGTGGGGTATAACCTTGGGATATCAATACATTTGAATAGATGGTAATCACCCTTTTCTGCTCACTTCTCTTAATACTTCCATATGTATTGCTGATATCAGATTTCACAACAGAGCTGATTGGAACTTGTTTGATCATACCTGTTGTGAAATCTCTGTAGGTGATGCGCATGTTCAACAATTCAGACAATGTTTTTCTTTGTGTTGCATTGTTTCTGAGGTTGATTTTATATTCTTCCTCACCAATTTTCAATTTTGAAATTTCTTTTCCAAACAGAGCTGTTCTGATTTCAACACCAACCTGTGCAGTAGAAATACCCTGCATGAGTGCTCTCTCTCTGTCTATAGATAATCCAATTTCTGGATTGTTGAAATCAACATCAATTTTTAATTCTTCCACTCCAGGAATATTTTTATCACTCAGATAATTTCTGAGTTTGATGGCAGTGCTGGTGAGGTCTTCGAAGTTTTCTCCTGTGACCTCAATGTTGATAGGACTTTTGGTGGGCGGACCATTGCTTTCTTGTGCAACACTGATTTCAGCTGATGGAATTCCTTTGATGGTTTGGCGTACAGCATCTAGATAAGGAGTAGTTGATTTTCCATCTCTTTTTTCAAATGGAACAAAATTAACCTGAATTCTTCCTAGCTCTGGGCGAGTACTTCTGTCGCCACTGTTGGGGTCACTGGCTCCAACGGCCACATTGGCGATGACACTTTCCACCAATGGATTTTTCTTTCCGTTTTCAGTGCCCAATACATGATTGATTTTATTTTCTAGCGTCTGTATAACTGAATCGGTATACTTCACATCTGTACCAGAAGGAAGTTTCATGTACACATATATGGTGTTTGGATCACCTGAAGGGAAAAGTACTACTGGCACTTTTCTCATCCCAAAAAATATGAATGAGAAGATCAACAACGCAAAGGTTCCCAACAACATTTTAACTGGTCTCCAGCCTTGGGTTGTCCAACGCAACAGCATTTCATATCTGTTCATCAGTCCCGGAAGTATTCTTTGTTGGAAGAAGTTGATGGAATCTGTTAGGACATATACATTCAACAACATCAAGATTCCAAAAAACAAGAGGAGATTACCTATAAATCTAAATGAAGATTGATCTCCGATATATCCTGCAACATCGAACAATACGCCCATGATGATAAGTAACCAGAAGAGTGGCTTTTTAAATAAAGATGATTTTGGTTTCTTTTCATGTTCTTCATGTACCATGAAATCCACTGCAAATACGGGGTTCATGATATAGGCAACAATCAAGGATGCCGTCAATGTAAAGATGAGCATCGTAGGGAGGTAAATCATGAATTTTCCAATGATGCCTGGCCAGAAAAGCAATGGCACGAAAGGTGCAAGGGTAGTCAATGTACCTGCGAGTACTGGGATAAAGACTTCACCTGCTGCATATTTTGCAGCATCTACTGCTGAAATTTTTCCTTTGCCTTGAGAGAATATTCTATGGGTGTTTTCAATTACCACAATGGCATCATCCACCACAATTCCCAATCCAAACAACAATGCAAACAGCACGATAAAGTTGAGTGTTACGTTCGACCCAACGATAAAATCTGCCGTGGGCAAGAAAATAAATGCAAGAAACATGCTGAGTGGAACCGAGAGTGCAACAAAAAATGAATTGGTTACCCCCATGAAAAACATCAGGATGATCAAGACCAGAATAAATCCAATGATAATAGAGTTTACCAATTCATCGAAAGCTGCTGCAGCTTTGATGCTCAGATCACCTGTTATATTAACTTTCAAGTCTTTTGGAAATACATCGGCTTGCATTTGTTTTACCAATGCATTGATTTTTTCAGAGGCATTGATCAGGTTTTCTCCAGA
>CAYFLQ010000268.1:0-2606 GCA_964344065.1 uncultured Sphingobacterium sp.
GACATCTGTTCTATTGTTTCAGTAGAAAACAAATGCCATTGCTTTTTGTTTAAGAGCAAGCCTTTTTTCTTAAGTTCGTGACTTATGAAACATTTCGTTTTGCTTAGCTTGATTTGCCTGTCCTTCAATAAACAGGCGCAAAACCAGACCGCCAATGATGCTGCATATCGACCATTGCTGCATTTCACTCCTCCTCAATATTGGATGAATGATCCCAATGGAATGATTTTTTATAATGGCACTTACCATCTTTTTTATCAACACCATCCTTATTCATCTGTGTGGGGGCCCATGCATTGGGGGCATGCCACGAGCAAGGATTTGATCAAATGGGATCATCAACCCATTGCCTTGTTTCCGGATAAAAATGGAATGATCTTTTCAGGCAGTGCAGTGTATGACCAACACAACACCAGTAAATTGGGTATAAATGGAAAGGGCCCTTTGGTTGCCATTTTTACCTATCACAATGATTCCTTGGCTCGACTGGGAAGTCATGCTTTTCAAACCCAAGGAATTGCATACAGCAATGATGAAGGTAAAACATGGAAGAAATATGAAGGCAATCCAGTACTAAACAATCCAGGCATCAATGATTTTCGTGATCCCAAAGTTCTTTGGCATGAACCATCAAAAAAATGGATCATGGCTTTGGCCGTTTTTGATCGATTGCATTTTTATGGTTCTACTGATTTGAAATCTTGGGATAAACTGAGTGAATTTGGTGTCGGGTATGGTGTACCCAATGTGTTGTGGGAATGTCCTGATCTGTTTCCAATGAAATACAATGATAAAACCGTCTGGGTCTTGTTGTCAAATATCAATCCCGGTGGCCCTAACAAAGGTTCATCCACACAATATTTTATAGGTGATTTTGATGGTAAAACGTTCAAGCCATTTGACAATGAAATTAGATGGGCGGATGCTGGTCCGGATGAATACGCAGGGGTAACATGGTCCAATACCGGAGACAGGAAAATATTTATTGGTTGGATGAGCAATTGGTTATATGCTCAAAATGTGCCAACACAAAACTGGCGGAGCGCACTCACCGTTGCCAGAGAGTTGAAGCTTAAAAATGTGGATGGTAAATATTATCTAGCTGCTCTGCCAGTGAAAGAGTTGAACACTTATAAAGGGAATAAAATCGCTAACATAAACGGAATATGGAATTTTAATAAAGCTGCCATTTTAGAAGCAAATCATATTTCACCAACTGATTTTCAAATCGAAATCTCCAATGAGAAAGGAGAGTCAGTTACTGTTGGGTATGAAAAAAACTCTAAAAACTTTTACATCGACAGAACAAAATCAGGCAACACAAATTTTCATCAAGCGTTTGCACAAAAAAGTATTGCTAAAAGAATTTCATCTACAGATAAGATCAATTTAACATTGATCATTGATGTAGCATCTATTGAGCTATTTGCTGATGATGGGTTGTCTGTCATGACTTCTATATTCTTCCCAACCATGCCTTTTGGTCAAATAAAAGTAAAATCGATTGGGTCTGGTAACAAAATTGTTTTCTCCTGCACCGAGTTATTGCCGTCTGTAAAATAAACTTGAATTAGATCGACTTGGGTTCTCCTTTTTTTGTAGTTTGTACTACATTAATATAGATGAAATAAATGGATTTACAATTATTGATTGGTTTCATCCACATGTAGTGCATGAAAGAGTCGGTGTATGGCAGGAGCTAATATGATACCGATATTGGTTATAAAGACTACGCCGCTGAACAATGCATAAAAACTACTGAATAATTTACCAGCGGTGGTCTTTATTTCAATCACAGGACCCATTCCGCTCAATATCATAGATGCATTATGCAATGCGTCTATCCAATCAGCAGGAGCTAGAAACCTATAGCCAATCGTTCCAATCAGCAAGCAAACTGCAAGAAGTGATATTGACACAATAACGCTCCATGCAAGACGTTTCATGTAAACCGATCTGGAGGCCAACGCCTCATTTTTTCGCTCATATCTTGCCATGGTACTTACATTTAATTGCCTAAATTAATAAACTTCCAGAGCTTCAACTCTGATTAGATTTATTATCTTTAAAACTCATTCAATTCGCTTGTTTATGACTGAATTTTCTAAAAAAGGCAGAAGGCAGTTTATTCGAAATGGTGCTGCCCTTGCTGCAGGTTTCTTTATCGTGCCTCGCCATGTACTTGGTAAGGGATATATCCCTCCAAGTGATCAAATCACAAAAGGTATCATCGGTGTGGGCGGTATGGGCAGAGGCCATATTAAATATGCTGGTACAAGAGTAGTCGCCATCTGTGATGTGGATGCGCTGCATCTCAAAGAAGCGGCTGATATTGTTGGCGGCGGTGTAAAAACTTTTCATGATCATAGAGAATTGATTGCCCTTCCTGAAGTGGATATCGTACATATAGCAACTCCACCTCATTGGCATGGGATCATGGCCATAGAAGCCGCAAAAGCGGGGAAAGATATATGGTGTGAAAAGCCCATGACAAGAACCATTGGAGAAGGGAAACGTGTTGTGGAGGCTGTAAAACAATACGGCAGGATGTTCAGGCTTAATACCTGGTTCCGATTTGAAGATAATTTCTACGGAATGAAAACCAC
>CAYFLQ010000269.1:0-2594 GCA_964344065.1 uncultured Sphingobacterium sp.
TAACAATACATTCAAATTGGCATTTAATCTATCCTCTGCATTCAAAGCTCCCACTTTGTATCAGCTTTATGATGGTTTTTCAGGGCAACCTCATTTAAAACCTGAAACTTCCACCAATACCGAAGTTGCATTGAGTTATGTTGGAATGAAAAATTTTAACGCAAGCATCGTTGCATTTGAAAGAAATACCAAGAACGGGATAGATTACGATTATATTCATTATAAATACTACAACTACAATACCAAAAAGGAAAAAGGAATTGAATTGGCTGCACGGTACAATACAAAAAAATGGAATGCCTCATTCAATTATACCTATGTAACGGGCGAATTAAATGCACAACATTTTGTGTTTGATCCATCAACCTATGGTTATGAAGCAAAAGGAGACACCACCTATTCATACCTAACTCGTATTCCGAAAAACATCATCAACCTTCATTTCAGTTATCAAATTAATCAACAGATCCAAGTTTCGATTTTTCAAAAGATGGTAGACAACCGATTTGAACCACAGTATATGTCGGCTCCCATCGAAATGCCTGGATTTCAATTAACAGATTTGCATGCGCAATATGCAATCAATAAACATCTCACCCTCAACGTTGGACTAAAAAACATTTTCAACAAACAATATCAGGAGATTTATGGGTATGCAACGAGGGGGAGGAATTATGTAATTTCAATGAGTTGTAAGTTGTGAGTTGTGAGTTATAAGTTGGCAGTTGACAGGTAACCTACAACAGTCAACTGTTTTAAGCTTGTGCTTTAAAAAAAACCTAACTTACAACTTATAACCTACAACCTATAACTTGATATGACCCTCGACGAAATCCTCACGGTCTCCTTCACCCTCTTTGCTGTGATAGATATCATAGGCTCAGTACCGTTGTTGCTGTCGCTGAAACAGAAAATGGGTGGCATCCATGAAAGCAAAGCGAGCTTGATTTCAGGTGCATTGATGATTTTTTTTCTTTTTGTTGGAGAGAAATTTTTAAGCATCCTGGGTGTGGATGTAAAGTCTTTTGCTGTAGGTGGTTCTATTGTAATCTTTATTCTTGGATTGGAAATGGTGCTTGGCATTGAATTCTTCAAAGGAGATGCAGATCCAAAGTCAGGAACAGTGGTGCCTATTGCATTTCCATTGATTGCTGGATCTGGCACACTCACTACCATTATTTCACTTCGTGCAAACTATAACGAATGGATTGTACTCATTGGCATCGTTGCCAATGTATTGATTGTATGGCTCGTACTTCACTCGCTGGATTTCATTTCTAAATTATTGGGACCAGCAGGCCTGCTTGCCATCAGGAAATTTTTTGGTGTTGTGCTGCTTGCGATTGCTGTGAAGATTTTCGCAAGCAATGTGGGTGGATTGATCAAATAAGCACTACTCACTGTCATCATCATCTTCGGATCCCATCTCTGGCAGAAATTGTTGCGATTCTGCTGATGGCAATGCTTCTACATCTTTGAGTTTTCTGACAATCGCACGATTGCGTTTGCCCAAGAGCTCATCAACCGTATCACTTGCAGTATGTAAATTCTTTTGTGCTTTTTCCAAGAGTCCACCGAATTTTTCAAATTCAGTTTTCACTGCACCCAATACTTTCCATACTTCACTGCTGCGCTTCTGCAAGGCAAGTGTTCTGAAGCCCATTTGTAAACTGTTCAAAATGGCAACCAAGGTAGTTGGCCCAGCAACGGTAATTTTAAATTCATCACGCAATTGATCCACCAACGCACTGCGTCTGATGACTTCTGCATAGATGCTTTCAAATGGCAAAAACAGAATAGCAAAATCTGTTGTATGTGGAGGATCAATGTATTTATCGCGGATGTCTTTTGCCATTTTTTTGATGGTCGACTCGAGGTTTTTAATAGCTGCATCAATCTCTTCTGGCACTGCATTTTCATATGCAGCTAACAACTGCTCATAGGTATCTTTTGGAAATTTTGCATCGATGGGCAGGTATACTACTCCATCTTCATCATCAGATCTACCAGGCAGTTTGATGGCAAATTCAACAGGCTCCAAACTTCCCTGTTTGGTTCTTACATTGGCCTCATATTGAGATGGAGCAAGGATTTGCTCCAGAATCATGGCCAGTTGAACCTCCCCAACATTGCCACGCAGCTTTACATTGCTCAATACTTTTTTCAACCCGCCAACATCAGAAGCAATGTTTTGCATTTCTCCCAATCCTTTCTGCACACTTTCCAATTGCTTTCCTACCAGCTCAAATGATTGTCCCAATCTTTCATTCAAGGTCTTCTGCAATTTCTCATCCACTGTTTCCCTCATCTGCTCCAATTTCTTCTCAGTTTGCTCAACGAGTTTATTTTGTTTCTCTTCTAATTGTCCGAATTTTTCTCGTTGCAGATCATTGAATGATTTTACATTTTTATCAAAGTTCTCAGCGATGTATCTGAATGCTTTTTCAATCAAATCACGCATCTCTTTGTTCTTCTCTTCAATCTTATTGATCAAAGCCTCCAACTTTTCAGATTGATCTTTTCCTGTTTTTAATAAAGCGTCTGTGAGCTCTGTTCTGTTTTCCTTTGCAAGTTTACTCGACTCTTCCCTGTTG
>CAYFLQ010000270.1:0-2575 GCA_964344065.1 uncultured Sphingobacterium sp.
GTTTTTTTAGCAAAAAATCACATTTCTTCCTCTCTTTCAAGCATCAATATTGCACTTTGTTGAATAATATAGTACTTATTATCCTCGTATACTATTTCGGTAGCAGCACTTACTAAAAAGATAGCCAAGTCACCTTCTTTAGCTTGAAGGGGAACATATTTAACTTTTTCCTCATCTGACTTCCAGGGTTCCTCCTCAACTGGCATGGGAATCACATATCCGGGTCCAGTTTTGATAACAACCCCTTGCTGAACTTTTTCGCGTTCCTGAACACCAGGAGGCAGGTATAGTCCACTGGCAGTTTTTTCATCAGGTTTAGAGGGCCTGATCAAAACCCTGTCGCCAATTACAATTAGTTTTTTAAACGTGTTGTCAGAAGTCAAACGCATATCGGTCAATTTTATATAATGTTAGCAAATTCCAAAAAACATGCCTGTTTAACAAAATTTTATTGTGCTTATGCTGCCTTTATGCCCAACTTAAATTTATTTTGTCTAAAACAAGCAATCATGTCAGCTCAAGCAAAACATAAAATCCTACTCTGCGAAGACGATGCCAACTTAGGACTCGTACTTAAAAACTTTTTGGAAATAAACGAATTTGAAGTTGTACTTGAAAGGGATGGACGATTGGGTTTAGCTGCCTTTCAAAGGGAGAAATTTGACATTTGTCTCCTGGATGTTATGATGCCGAAGATGGATGGCTTTGCACTTGCTGAAGAAATCAGAGACATCAATCCAGACATTCCATTGTTTTTCCTTTCAGCAAAATCAATGAAGGAAGACCAAATAAAGGGCTATAAACTTGGAGCAGACGACTATATCACCAAACCATTTGACTCTGAACTCTTGCTTTTTAAAATCAAAGCCATCTTAAAAAGAAATGAGGAACAACACAAAGAGCAGGAAAATATTGAATATGACCTAGGAAAGTATCACTTCATTCCAAAACTCAGAGAACTTTCTATGGAGGGAAGCAAAGTAACCCTTTCGCCAAAAGAGAATGAGTTATTGAAAATGTTGAGTGAATACAAAAATGATTTGCTTCAAAGAGAATTGGCTCTCAAGAAAATTTGGGGAAATGACAATTACTTTAACGGTAGAAGCATGGATGTGTACATTGCAAAACTTCGCAAATACCTAAAGGATGATCCGAATGTTGAAATTGTCAACATTCATGGAAATGGTTTCCGATTGATCGTAAAATCTTAAGATTTTTTAGAACAGCAATTGCTCATTACCTGCTTTGGGTGTGCGCCCCAGATGAGTGTAGGCACGTTGTGTAACCTCGCGCCCACGCATGGTGCGTTGAAGAAATCCTTCCTGGATCAGGAACGGCTCATATACATCTTCAATGGTTCCTGATTCTTCACCAACTGCTGTTGCCAGTGTGCCCAATCCTACTGGACCCCCTTTAAACTTATCAATAATAGTTGCGAGGATTCTGTTATCCATTTCATCCAAACCATGCTCATCCACTTGTAAAGCCTTGAGGGCGTGCTTCGTAATACCTAGATCAACCACTCCATTTCCCAATACCTGAGCAAAATCACGGACACGCTTCAAAAGACCGTTGGCAATTCTCGGAGTAGCCCTGCTTCTTCTTGCAATTTCAGTTGCAGCATCTGATGTGATTTTTGTTTGAAGAATTCCAGCAGAACGAAGAATGATTCGCTCCAATACTTCACTGCTGTAATATTCAAGTCTTGATTTGATTGCGAACCTCGACAACAAGGGTGCCGTCAATAAACCACTTCTGGTGGTTGCCCCAATCAGCGTAAATGGATTTAAATTGATTTGGATTGTTTTGCACTTGGCCCTCCATCGATCATGATATCGATTTTGAAATCTTCCATCGCAGCATATAAATATTCTTCCACCACGTTGCTTAACCGATGTATCTCATCAATAAACAATACATCATTGGGTTCAAGGCTGGTAAGCAATCCTGCAAGGTCTGCGGGTTTTTCAATAACAGGACCAGAAGTTTCTTTTATGTTCGCGCCCATTTCTCTGGCTACAATTCTTGAAAGGGTTGTCTTCCCTAAACCAGGAGGACCATGAAACAATACGTGATCAAGCGACTCCCCACGCATTTGTGCAGCCTTGATAAAGACTTTCAAATTATCGATGATTCCAGGTTGCCCAGAAAACTCATCCAAGCTAACGGGTCGGATGCTGTTTTCAAATTCCTTATCACCAGCTATACCTGCAGAGGTTTTAGGATCCAAATTAGGATTCATCATTGCATGAATTTACATGATTCCATTTGAAAAAACGATGGATGAATTATAACACCACATTGATCATCTTGTTTTTAACATAGATGATTTTTTTGGGTGCATTGCCTTCTAACCATTTCTGTACAACTGGCTCATTCAATACTAGCTGCTCAATTTCTTGCTGTGTAGCATTCAAGTCGATCATCAATGTAGTGCGTGTCTTTCCATTGATGGCAATGGGATATTCTTTAGAAGTTTCAATGAGATATTGATTTTCTACAGGAGGATATGCTGCATCCAACACTGATCCATTGGCGCCAATCACATGCCACAATTCTTCGCATACATGAGGGG
>CAYFLQ010000271.1:0-2558 GCA_964344065.1 uncultured Sphingobacterium sp.
TTCCAGTTCTTGATATGAAATTTCCCAAGATGCCCAACTCCAAAAATGCCAACTTTCAACATAATATTTTCTTGCTGCAAAGGTAGATATTTTGTGATTCAGTCAATAAACGTGAATTTTGCTGCAAATTGCATCAATGAAGAAAATCATCATCACTGTCGATGGATGGTCGTCTTGTGGAAAAAGCACGATGGCAAGACAATTGGCAAAACAATTGAATTATATCTTTATTGATTCCGGTGCGATGTATCGGGCAATCACACTTTATTTTTTACGAAATCATATTAATACAAAAGATCCTGAGCAGGTTGCATCTGCATTGTCAGCAATTCAACTTCATTTTCAGCATAATCCTACAAATGGCAACAATGAAATTTGTTTGAATGGCGAAAATGTTGAACAATTTATTAGAGAAATGGAGGTTGCCCAAAAGGTAAGTGAAGTGGCAGCGATTAAAGAGGTGCGAGCATTTGCAGTCAAACAGCAGCAAATGATAGGAGCGCATAAAGGAATTGTCATGGATGGTCGTGATATTGGAACTGCAGTTTTTCCAGAGGCTGAGTTGAAAATTTTTATGACGGCTGATAATGAAGTACGCGTAATGCGTAGGTTTAAAGAGTTGTCTGATAAAAACAATACTATTCAATTGGAAGAGGTCAGGTCTAATCTTGCGCAGAGAGACCATATGGATTCAAACAGAGAGGTATCGCCACTTCGAAAAGCAGCAGATGCAATCGTGCTTGATAACAGCCACCTAACACCAGATGAACAACTTGATTTGGCAATGAAATGGGCCCAAGAGAGGATTCAGCATTAATTCCAGTCACTCAACAATTCTGCTATAGGTTTGCTGGAAGGAAAATAAGTAGCAATTTTACTGATGACATTTTCAACGATTGCATCTGGACAGGATGCACCGCTTGTGATGGCGATCACGGGTTTTGTTTTACTAGGAAGATAATGTTCAGTGGAATACTCTTCGTGTGTTCTCCAGTTGAAACATTTTATTTTACTCGACGAGAGGATATCTTCTTCTGACTGGATAAAATAAGTAGGAAGTTTCTCTTCACACAATTCAACAAGGTGAGAGCTGTTGCTGCTCTTTCTTCCGCCAATAACGATGGCGATGTCTGCAGGATGTTTCAATAAATTGCTGACAGCAGTTTGGTTATCATTCGTTGCATAACAAAGGGTATCTCTTGTGTCGGCAAAATGATTTTCTGAATTGCTTTGATCCAAACTGTATTTTTTGATCACAATGCTCTTGAGGTAATCTGCAATGGCTTGGGTGTCTGAAGCCAGCATGGTAGTCTGGTTGACTACTCCAAATTTTATCAAATCCTTCTCGATATCAAAACCTTCACTAAATCTGCCCTTGAATGTTTGGTAGAAGTCACTCGATGGGCGTTGTCCGAGAATGAATTCACTCAGCACAACTGCTTCATTCATATCATTGATCACTACTGTTGGTGCATGAACATCGCTGTGTGAAAATGTTGCTCTTGTTTCCTCATGTGAGGGTTTACCATGTACCACAATGCTATATCCTTTGAGTGCAATCTGTTCAGCGCGGTTCCATACTTTTTCAACAAATGGACAAGTAGTATTGTATTGCTCAATTTGAATGCCAATTGATCTTAATTTGTTTTCAATATCAATGGTAGTCCCAAA
The DNA here is from genome assembly GCA_964344065.1 of uncultured Sphingobacterium sp. GTDB lineage: Bacteria > Bacteroidota > Bacteroidia > Chitinophagales > Chitinophagaceae > Pollutibacter. The sequence goes on from CAYFLQ010000271.1 coordinate 1,672, forward strand.
TGCAGGGATGATTACGATATCATCTTTGGTCAATGTGTCAAATGAAATAAGTGTATTTCCCTTTGTGTCCATTAAAAACTGTACACCTCGTTGAATCAGGTCATCATTCACAAATGGATTGTGAATCATTTCACTGAGTAGAAAAATCTTTTTATCTGGATATTGCTCTACAGTTTTAAAGGCAATCTCAATAGCATTTTCAACTCCATAGCAAAAACCAAAGTGGCGAGCCAATTTGATTTCAAACGATCCAAAATCAAGCGTAGTAGGGGTGAAGTCCTTTTTCATTTTATCCGCTTCTTTTCGTTTGGACTTGATCGCACTGATCAAAGGGCTTCTGTATTTTACCGGAATGGAAAACTGCTTCATTTGTGGGCAAAGTTAAACAATACGTCACTAAAACATTTCATATCTTAAGCCTATGGAGAAGGAATTTGGACTACCGGCGTGGGTTGTAGATACCAACGTCTATGAGGTAAATACGCGACAATATACGGTTGAAGGTGATTTCAGTGCATTTTTAGCTCATTTACCCCGATTAAGTGATATGGGCGTAGAAGTGTTGTGGTTTATGCCCATCACTCCCATATCATTTAAAAATCGAAAGGGTAGTCTGGGTAGTTATTATGCTTGCTCCAGCTATGTGCAAATCAATCCGGAGTTTGGAACATTGGATGATTTCAAGAAGATTGTTTCCAGCGCACATCAGTTGGGTATGAAGGTGATGATTGATTGGGTTGCTAATCATACAGGCTGTGATCATGAATGGACAAGCACAAATCCATCATTTTACAAATTGAACCACGAAGGAAATTTTTACGATGCACATGGTTGGGATGATGTGATCGATTTAAACTATGACAATCCACAACTTAGGATTGCCATGA
>CAYFLQ010000272.1:0-2556 GCA_964344065.1 uncultured Sphingobacterium sp.
CAAACATTACCCACGGTAGGATATAATTGACCCCGGATGTATACCTGGCCATTGCCATTGCTCAAAGAACGGGGAAAACCATCTGCATATCCAATTCGAATGGTAGCTATATAAGTATCTTGTTGTAAAACGGCATTTCCACCATATCCAACAGATTCTCCTTTCTTTACAAATCGTATTTGAGCAATGGTCGTCTTTAATTCAACTGCCTCTGTGATCAATTTGGACTCTTTCGATGAGGAAATTCCATACAACCCAATTCCCAATCGAACCATTTCGTACGCAGCCTTTGGATGCCTTGTTATGGCAGCTGTATTGGAAGCATGCCGAATAATGGGATAAGAAAATGCGGATTGTATTTTCCCGGCAATCATTTCAAACAATGCCAATTGTGTTGCAGTAATCTGATCTTTGGTTTCATCTTCAGCAGCGATCAAATGTGTAAATACAGATTTAATGCTATACCTATCGCCTGCAAATAAATATAGAAATTGATTCACTTGCTCAGCATCCAAGCCCAGTCTATGCATGCCTGTGTCTATTTTCAGGTGAATGGGAAATTGCAGGATGCCTTCTTTTTCTAAAAAAGCATTAAACTGAATAGCTTGTTCGATAGAAAATATTTCAGGCTCTAGATCATACTCTAACAATGAAGAGAATCCATCTTCTTCCACATTCATAACCATGATTGGCAAATGAATCCCTGATTTTCTTAGCTCAACTCCTTCATCAACATATGCTACTGCAATATAATCTACATGATTACGTTGTAATAAATCAGCAATTTCAAAACTTCCTGCACCATAGGAAAAAGCTTTTACCATTGCCATTATTTTAACAGCAGGATCCAGTCCTGAACGATATTGCTTGAAATGTTGTGCAATGACTGATAAATTGACTTCGAGCCGGGTTTTGTGAATTTTTGTTTCAAGCAAATGGCTTACCCTTTCAAAATGAAAACTTCTTGCTCCTTTAATCAATACAACTTGATCTTTAAAGAAACTTGGATGAATATAGTTCATCAATTGATCTGTTGTCTTGAACATGTATGATTTCATCCCAAGACTACTGAAATGAGAAGCATATTTTTCAAATCTATCTCCTACTCCATAAAGTGTAGTTATTTTTTTGGAATGAAGAAAGTCAGCCAATTCAATATAGGTTTTTTCAATTTGCTGTGATAACCCTGAAACATCAGAGAGGATCACCGTTTTATTTAAATGCAATTGCTGAGCTGCCAGAAATTCTATTGCACTCAACACTCCCGTCAGATCAGCATTATAACTATCATTGATAAGCACACTTTGGTGTTGGCCCTGTTTCATTTCAAGTCGCATCGATAAAGAAGGCAGATCCATCATTCTTGACAGCACCTTCTCTTCCATCCCAATTGCATAAGAAACGGCTAAACAATGCATGATATTCTCAAACGCAATTTTATCCCTATACGGTATAGAAAATGCTACATTTCGATTGCCGATTGTTACATTGATAGAAGAAACAGTTTCATTTTCTTCAATTTTTTTCACTACTATATCGGCAGCAGCATCGAACCCCCATGATATCAGTTTCTTTGTATGCTGAATCTCGGGATGTGATTTGATATACGTATCAATGGCAGATTGATCCTTACAATAAATCAAGGTTGTCACACTTGAAAAAAGCTGCATTTTCTCCTGAAGCTTTTGCTCCATATTCAAAAAACCCTCTGCATGTGCTGCACCAAGATTGGTAATCAGTCCAATGGTTGGCAGAATAATCTTTTGAAGATTATTCATTTCTCCTGCCTTAGAAATTCCAGCTTCAACAATCGCAAGTTCATGAGTTTCCTGCATCTGCCAGATACTCAAGGGAACACCTATTTGAGAATTATAACTACGCGGACTTCTTACTATTTCTAAAAAAGGTTGTAACAGATGATACAGCCATTCCTTTACAATCGTTTTACCATTGCTGCCTGTGATGGCAATTACAGGATAATTAAACAATGTTCGATGATAAATAGCTATTTGTTGAAGTACATGAACAACATCATTCGCAAGAAAAAAACTTGCCTCTGGGAAATGAACAAGCACTGGCAGTGATGAAACTACAAATGATCTTACTCCACGATGATAGAGCTCTTCTATGAACAGATGACCGTCATTGGAAGAGGTTTTGATGGCGAAAAAAAGGGTTTCCGCAGGCCCAATCAGCTTGCGACTATCAATAAGCAAGTGTCTGATCGGGCGATTGGAATGTTCACCAAATCTTTGAACGTCAGCAATCGATAAAATATCGTTTTCTGAAAATGTTTTCATCAAGCGTTCAAATCAGCCTTTGCTTTTTTCCGATTATGATATTGAGAATATAAAATAGACACAGCCAAACACAGTACAATGACAGCCAGTGAAATCAAGATGTCAATGTGGATATCAAAAAACTCGATCAGCATTTTTAATCCAATGAATATCAATACGACAGCTATTCCCTGTTGCAGATAATCGAATTTACCTGCAGCACCCTTCAAGAGAAAAAACAAAGAACGGAGTCCTAATACAGCAAAAATGTTAGATG
>CAYFLQ010000273.1:0-2014 GCA_964344065.1 uncultured Sphingobacterium sp.
AAAATTGTTGGCATTGAATTTTGTTTTGCTGATAAGCAATTCTCCACCTTTTTCAATGTTCCATGTTTTTTCATTGAATACAACTTTAGATGGATTAAACCTCACCAGAACACCATCAGTAATGTTTTCAATGTTGGCAGACAATCTTGCTCCGTATTGTGCCAAATTGGAAGATGTCATCAGCTCAAGGGTTGAGAACAATGTGGATGAGTGTATTTCAAGCGCATTCGTCGGGAAGAATAAGCTGTCGTTTAAAACGATTGAACTTGCTTTTGAAAAAGTGTTGATGCTGTCTGCTGTTCCTTTTGTGCGTAGATTCAAATCATATACAGCTATTTTATTGTAAGCTATTTTAGGAATGCTTGCCTCTAATTCAAAAATCTTTTGGGCCGAATTTATTTTTCCTTTGATGGTGCTGTTGCTTAACCCACTTAAGCCATTGTCTGTAAGGGCAAGAATATAATTTGCATTGTTTACATTTAGATTAAAGTTAAGGTCTTGTGGTTGTTTAGGGGCAATCGATTTTTTAAAATAAAATGGATAAAATTCTCCAAAATAATATCCAAGGGTGGCTGGCAATGCTTCGAATGTGAAACGCCCATTGATATTGGCATCAATGTCATTGCTGCTAAGGGTAATGTTTCTGAAATCCATGTTTTTTTCAGCCCTTAACACTACACTGTCGAATAAATATTTTCTTTTATTTTTTGTAAAAATGATGTCCTCCATTCTTGCCTCACCACTGATGTTATCTAAATTATCCCCTTTTAGATTGATGATAGATTTACCTTTTACGCTCATTTGCTTATTGGTAAAATGCAAGGATTGTAAATTTGAATGATTCAATTCTACAAGTGCTGTAGTGATGGGCTCTTTCGCTTTGAAATTGATGCCAGCGTATAATTTGGCATCGAGATTTTCATCGTGAATGTCTAAGTTGGTTGTTAATATTTCATTTAAATAACTACCGCTTGCTTTAATTTCTTTGTAAGTGTAATTGTTGTAAACAAGTGATTGAACATTGGATGAAAAAGTTGTCTTATTGTCTTGAGATTCTACTTTAAATGTTCCTGATCCATTTCCCAAATCCTGCACTCCAAGCAGTTTCCCAGTAATGAACTGCATATAATCACCTGATGATGTTACACTGATATCATCCGATCCGAGATTCTTTACTTGAACGATAGCGTTCACCGTTCCTATGGAGGTATTGAGCTGTCCCTTGGTTTCAAGATCATCACCATACAAACTCGCTGTACCATTGTATCTTATTGATTCCAACGGAGCAAGGTTTAATCCTATTGAGGATTTCAAGCTTTTGTGAATCGTGTAAAAATCAGTTGGATTTGTTCTGATGGATATGTTTTTTGCCACGTATTTGGTTGCATCAACATCCGGGAGTCCTTTGATATCTAACTTGCAGCTCAATTCACTGTTTTTTCCCCATTTAAGATTGATCTTATTGCTTTTTAAATTATCTACTGTGCCTGTAACAATTCCATTTGCAATTAATTTGATGGGCATTTCATTTAATTCAGGAGCGAAATAAGCAATGTCTTTCAAATGAATGCTGCTGTTTCGGAAAGACCCCCGCATGTTTACTTTATGAATAAAGTCAATCATGTCGTTTGAAAATGATTGATAATCCATGGCAAAATAATTTTGTACCCTGCTGTATGGAGTTAGGATGCTCAGGTCTTTGAAGCTCATGCTGCTGGGATCCAATTGCATGTCGGCTCGAAGTTTCGTGACTTCAAAACCACTGCGTTCTTTTGTACTGAGGCTGATTGCTGCAGTCATTTTTTCACCTGCAAAGGTCAGTTGTTGAAGTTCTCCATTGATGGAAGAAAATTGAAAATGTTCGCCATCAAAATAGGGGAGCGTAGTGCCAATACTATCTACATCGTATCGAAATGTACCGTCTGTAAGATGGATTGAATTCGTGGTTAATAGCCATCCATCTTGGTTCCATTTCTCTTTGATGGTTGGATCATACACAGGCTCCATAGAGGCA
>CAYFLQ010000273.1:2047-2554 GCA_964344065.1 uncultured Sphingobacterium sp.
GATCTCAGATGCTTTGAGATGGAGGTTTGCCAATTGAATGAATTGATTTTCACCAATCCATTTGTCTTCCATCATCAGTTGGATGTTTTTTAAATCGAGTGATTTGATGTCAATCTTAAGCTGACTTGGTTGTGATGTTGCTGTATCATTAGATGAAAATGCATTTGCAATAAACTGATAATTCCATGTACTGTCAGATCTTTTCAAGTTGATTTTTGCATCTTCAATACCCAATGTATAAACTGTAAAATTTTTTCTGGTAAAAAACCAATCAGTGATATTGATGCTGAGTTTTCCAGCATACAGCAGCGTGTCTTTTTTTTCATCCCTCACTAAAACATCTTCCAGGTTAAACGTGTTGAACAATGCAAATTGGACACTCCCAATTTTTGCCTCTGAGTGAATGGTTTTCGTCAGTTGGTCAGTTGCAACATGGATGAGTTGTTGTTGTACAAATGGTAGTTTCAGCAAAAGCCATACAATAAGGTAGAGTGAAAATAAACTCCC
>CAYFLQ010000274.1:0-2523 GCA_964344065.1 uncultured Sphingobacterium sp.
ACCAATCCGTAACTAAATCAATATTTACTGTATATTTATTGTCTTCAAAATCAAATACATGAAACAAATCTATGTGCTGTTGGCATGTTTATTTTTTGCCACAACAACGTTCGCTCAGAAATCAAAAAACACGGTTGTTAATCCAGCCAAACCATCTGTTTACGACCCAAGTTTATTGGGGAATGTAAAATACAGATTACTCGGACCCTTTAGAGGTGGCAGAAGCGGTGCCGTAACAGGAAGTTTCAAAGCCAAAAACACTTTTTATTTTGGTGCCACTGGGGGTGGAGTATGGAAAACGACAGATGGCGGTAGCAATTGGAAAAATATCACAGATAAATATTTTGGCGGAACCATTGGAGCCGTTGAAGTGGCTCCTTCCAATGAGAACATCATTTATGTTGGTGAGGGTGAAAATACCATGCGTGGAAACGTTGCTGAAGGATTGGATGGCATGTGGAAATCTGAAGATGGTGGTAAAACATGGAAGAATATTGGATTAAAAGATACGCGACATATCACCAATATTATTATTCATCCCAATGATCCAAATACCGTATGGGCGGGAGTGATGGGCCATTTGTTTGGACCAAGCAATGAAAGAGGAATTTATAAAACAACTGATGGTGGAAAAACATGGAAGAAAGTACTGTATGTAAATGAACAAACAGGTTGTGCTGATTTAATCATGGAACCTGGTAATCCTTCTGTGTTGTACGCAGGTACATGGAGGTTGATTCGTACACCCTATAGCCTTGAAAGCGGTGGTGAGGGATCTGGATTATGGAAAAGTACAGATGGTGGTGAAACTTGGAACAATATCAGCAGCTCAAAAGGACTTCCAAAAGGAGTTTGGGGTATTGTGAGTGTTGCAGTAGCTCCGTCTAATGTAGATAAAGTGTATGCTATCATCGAAAACGAGAAAGGCGGTTTGTTTGTTAGCAATGATGGCGGTCAAACTTGGAATCTTCAAAGCAACGATAATAATATTCGTCAACGTGCTTGGTACTATTCAAAAATCTTCGTTGATCCCAAAAATGAGAATCTCATTTACTGCCCGAATGTAAACTTCTTGAAAAGCAGAGATGGAGGAAAAACATTTCAAACACTTAGAACCCCACATGGTGACCACCATGATCTATGGATTGATCCAGAAGATGGAAAGCGCATGATAGTAGCTGATGATGGCGGTGCTCAAATAAGTTTTGATGAAGGCAACAATTGGAGTACTTATATGAATCAGCCTACTTCACAGATCTATCGTGTAAGCACTGATAATTCTTTCCCATATCGCGTATTGGGTGCACAACAGGATAATTCAACCATCAGAATCAAGTCTGCAACCTACGGTTCATATATTACAGAGCAAGACTGGGATGTTACAGCAGGTGCAGAAAGCGGATATGTTGTTGCAGATCCTTTGAATCCTGATGTGGTATATGGAGGAAATTATGGTGGATATCTTTCTAGATTAGATCACCGTACTGGAGAGAACAGAAATGTTTCTGTATGGCCTGATAATCCGATGGGAGCAGGTGCTGATGTTCAGAAATTCAGGTTCCAATGGAATTTTCCAACTTTCTTCTCGCCACACAATCCAAAGAGATTGTATTGTGCGGGAAATGCATTGTTTGTAACTGAAAATGATGGAGCAACCTGGAAACAAATTTCTCCAGATCTCACTACCAATGATAAAACAAAACAAGCTTCAAGTGGAGGACCCATCACACAAGACAATACATCCGTAGAATATTATTGTACCATTTTCACTGCTACTGAAAGTTCAGTTGAAAAAGATTTGTTGTGGACTGGCAGTGATGATGGGCTCATTCATGTGAGCAAAGATGGTGGTGCAAATTGGAGCAATGTAACTCCGAAAGATTGTCCGAAATGGATGATGTGGAATACCATTGAAGTTGATCCTTTCAAAAAAGGTGCAGCATACATCGTTGGTACACGATATAAGTTGGATGATTTTGCACCATATATATACAAAACTGAAGACTATGGTCAAACCTGGAAATTGATCACATCAGGTATTGCATCCAATCATTTCACACGTGTTGTAAGAGCTGATCAAAAGAGAGCCGGTTTATTATATGCAGGAACCGAGTATGGGATGTATATTAGTTATAACGATGGTGCAAGTTGGCAATCATTTCAATTGAATTTGCCAATGGTACCCATTACAGATTTGACTATTAAAAACAATGATCTTATTGTTGCTACACAGGGAAGAGCGTTTTGGGTGATTGATGATTTGACCCAAATTCAACAAATGGATCCTGCAATAAAATCAAAATCATTGCACGTATACACTGCAAATCCTGCATTCAGAATCCCACCAGTTGTTAGCAGATGGGGTGGTTCAGTCAGTGCGCCAGCAAACGTTGGAATGAACCCTGCAAAAGGCGCAGTTATTAATTTCTATGCTGCGAATGTTACCGACAGCAGTACTGCTAGTGTAACAGTATATGATGCAAAAGGCAAGCTGATCAGCAGAACAACAACTCAATCAAAGAC
>CAYFLQ010000275.1:0-1622 GCA_964344065.1 uncultured Sphingobacterium sp.
GTTTTGATTTAATATAATAAGACCTGTAATTGGATGCTTTTGGATCCATACAACCTTCTAAATTTAATATTTCAATGTTCTTGAATTCTACTGGATGACTCTCACTTTGCAATGAAATAGTCCCGCCTGTCAACAATTGCCCAGGAGTTCCAAAAAGAATTTCTTGTCCATCAACATTTCCACCACCTACCTGCGGACTCATATAGACCAATACTTCCTGTCCATTGGCATAATGTTTTACGACTGAATCTCCCATCACCCATACCTCTGCCTTTACCCACTGATCGCCATGATAGGTTTCCGAAGTTGAGTTAATACAATGCGTCTTTTCCAGTTTTCCGTTGATTACAACATTTGTTCCAGGTGTGCAGAGATTACAAGTTGTTCTTTTATTTTTTCCATCTCCACCCAACAGTTGCACTTCTATAGAAACTGGAAAATCTTGTTTCAGTCCCATGCTCTGAGGAGTTTGTCCATGTACCATAATGCCGCTGTTCCTGAAAGCCCATCCAGGTCCCTCTTTTGCTTGATCACCAATGAACCTGTATTCTAAGCGAATTCTATAATAATTATAGGACTTATTATAAAATAAATGGCCAAAGCGTTCATCAAACTTATCATAAGCATCATATCTAACTACCAGTTTGCCATCTTCGACTCTGAAAGTATTACCAAAATTTTCTCCTGCAGGATAATTGCGAATCTTGGGTGTCCATCCTGTTAAATCCTTTCCATTGAACATAGACTCCCATTGTTCATTTGATTTTTTTTGTGCAACTGCAAATTGAAAAAATAACAGAAATGATAACACGAAGACTTTTGATACTATTTTCATATCACATGGTTGTTGAGATAACCTGAAATTATTGAATTTTATTGAGTTCAAATTAGCGAACTTGATTAACTTCAAATCAATTTTTACAGAATGAAACCATTGCTGCTTTGTTTACTGACTTGTCAATTCCTCTTTGCACAAAAAAAGCCCGTACAAGTTCAACCCTATTATCCCCCAAAAGGATCATGGGAAACCAGAACACCATCTTCCTTGGCAGTGAATGAGCCCAAGCTTAATGAAGCTATATCATTTGCAATAGCTCATGAAACATCTATGCCAAAAAATCAGGAATGGGCACAGATCTATAATTTTTACAAAGAACCTTTGAGTGATGGAATCGGTCCATTTGCTGAAAGAAAATCATCCAGTGGATTGATCATCTACAAAGGATATATCATCGGATCATGGGGTGATGTAAACAATACGGAACAAACACACAGTGTAACCAAGAGTTTTTTATCTACAGTCGTGGGACTGGCAGTTGAAAATGGATTGATCAAATCCATCGATGATAAAGTGGTCGAATATGTACCAATGATTGAGCCCTATGATCCCAATCCTTATCGATCAGGAGATCAAATCGGACAACCACAATTCATCAAACCATTTGATACAGAACACAACAAAAAAATTACGTGGGATCATATGCTCCGACAAACCAGTGATTGGGAAGGGGTGCTTTGGGGAAAACCAGATTGGGCGGATCGTCCGGATGATAAGCCAATGGAATGGATCAGCAGAAAACACAACGAACCTGGAACAGTATACAAATACAATGATACAAGAG
>CAYFLQ010000275.1:1632-2514 GCA_964344065.1 uncultured Sphingobacterium sp.
ATCTTTGGCATTGGACTGGATACAGAAATTCATGGATAGTATTGGATGGAAAACTGATTCAATCAGTGAGTGGTGGTGGACATTTTGGAGGAGGCTTGTTCATCAATGCAATGGACATGGCGAGATTTGGATGGCTAACCTACAACAAAGGGAAGTGGAATGATCTACAACTGATTCCAGAAAAGTGGATTGATCTGTCTACAACCCCAACTGGAGCAAATCCTGGATATGGATTTATGAATTACTTTTTAAACACTGATAAAAAACTATTTCCTTCAGCACCTACATCCGCATATGCTCATATTGGTAACGGAACAAATATGATTTATGTAGATCGCGAAAACGAATTGGTGGTGGTTTCAAGATGGATAGAAAATAAACATTTAGATGAACTTATCAGTAAAATAATATCAGCAGTTAAACATTGATGGATGTCTGGAAACCATAAATTAAGGGTTGAAAATAATTGTCTCAATTGCGGTGCAGAAGTACATGGAAAATACTGCAGTGAATGTGGACAATTGAATCGAGATCCAACTATGACCGTAAAAGAACTGTTCCACGATCTTTTACACGCATTGGTTCATTTTGATGGAAAGTTTTTTGCTACTGTGAAATTACTCTTAACAAAACCAGGATTTCTCACTACAGAATATGTAAATGGAAAGCGCTCTAGATACCTACCACCTGTTCAAATGTATCTATTCACATCTGCCATTTTCTTTTTTATTCTCTATAGTTTTTTTCTAAAAACATCCATACCAGCTGAAAATATTCAAAGCAAAGAAAATCAGGAAATCAACAAATCAATAAAAATTGACTTTACAAATGATGCAAATAAAACAGAAACAATAGAAGCTTACCATCAACAACAATCCAACT
>CAYFLQ010000276.1:0-2507 GCA_964344065.1 uncultured Sphingobacterium sp.
GACACCACATACTATTTAATTAGAAATTACAATACATGAAAACAATAAAAGGTCCTGGTATATTTCTTGCACAATTTATGGGGGACAAAGCTCCCTTCAATGATCTCGCATCCATTTGTAAATGGGCGGCCTCATTGGGATTTGTAGGAGTTCAATTACCAAGTTGGGATGCTAGATGCATTGATTTAAAAAAAGCAGCAGAGAGCAAAACGTATGCAGATGAAATCAAAGGCATTGTTGAATCTGCTGGGTTGAAGATTACTGAATTGTCAACACACTTACAGGGACAATTGGTTGCAGTGCATCCTGCGTATGATGCACAGTTTGATGGTTTTGCACCTGAAAGTGTGAGAGGAAACAGCAAAGCAAGAACTGCTTGGGCTGTTGATCAGTTGAAATATGCTGCGAAGGCTTCTGCAAATTTGGGATTGAATGCACATGCAACGTTTAGTGGTGCATTATTATGGCATACGGTTTATCCTTGGCCGCAGCGTCCAGCTGGATTGGTTGAAACAGGATTTAAAGAATTGGCCAATCGTTGGTTGCCCATATTAAATGTGTTTGATGAAAATGGAGTTGATCTCTGTTATGAAATTCATCCAGGCGAAGATTTGCATGATGGTGTTTCATATGAAATGTTTTTGGAACACACGAACAATCACAAGCGTGCATGTTTGTTATATGATCCAAGTCACTTTGTTTTACAGTGTTTGGATTATCTGACATACATTGATCATTATCATGAACGCATCAAAATGTTTCATGTAAAAGATGCAGAATTCAATCCAACTGGAAAGCAAGGTGTATATGGTGGATATCAAAATTGGATCAATCGTGCAGGAAGGTTCCGTTCATTGGGTGATGGGCAAGTAGATTTTGCAGGGATCTTCAGCAAATTGGCATCTTATGATTATGATGGATGGGCAGTGATGGAATGGGAATGTGCCATCAAACATCCGGAAGACGGAGCAAAAGAAGGAGCTGTATTCATCAAGAATAAAATCATACGTGTAACTGAAAAAGCATTTGATGATTTTGCAGGAACAGGTAGTGATGAAGCATTCAATAAAAAAATTCTAGGTATTTAATTTATAAACAAGAAAAAAAGCGAATATGAAAAAAGTGATTTTCGCCCTAATGATTGCAGCAGGAATTTATGCATGCGGATCAAGCAACACAGAAACAACTGAACAAAAACCAATTAGCAACGCAACAGAAGAACCAGCACCAAAAGCTGAAGAAGCTGCACCAGCTGTTGCAAAGAAAGATGGAAAAGCATTGATCGAAGGATCTGATTGCAGAACTTGCCATAAAGATGATGCCAAATTGATCGGTCCTGCTTACAAAGATGTTGCAAAAAAATATCCAAGCACTCCGGAAAATATCAAGACACTGGCTGAAAAGGTAATGAAAGGCGGACAAGGCAATTGGGGAGAAATTCCAATGGCTGGTCACCCTAATCTTAGCATGGAAGATGCATCTGCCATGGTAGAGTATATTTTATCAATGAAATAAAAATTGAAGTATGAAAAAGTTATTAACGATTGTTTGTCTTATTGCTTTGGTATCATTTGTAAATAAGGGACAAGGGACGAGGGACGAGGGACAAGGAAGTGTCTGGGGGACAAGGAGGAAAGAAAGGTTGGGTTTCTTTATTTGACGGAAAGTCTAAAAAGGGCTGGCACATTTATCGTGGAGAAGGAACAGGTAAATCTTGGCAAGTAGAAGATGGCATGCTTGTTTACATACCAGATACAACAAAGGGAGCTAAGAGTGGTGGAGACTTGACAACTGACACAGAATTTGAAAACTATCATTTCAGTGTGGAATGGAAAATTTCTGAAGGTGGCAACAGTGGAATCATTTTCAATGTAAGCGAAGATTCAGTGAATAAAAAATCTTATCTCACAGGAATGGAGATGCAGGTGCTGGACAATGATCGCCACGCTGATGCAAAAATACCTAAGCACCGTGCGGGTGATTTGTATGATCTGATTTCTTCTTCCAAAGAATCTGCAAAAGCGGTTGGAGAGTGGAATCAGGCTGAGATTATATACAATAATAATGAGTTGAAGCTTTTCTTGAATGGCGTGAATGTAGTTTCAACCATTGTAGGAGACGAAAATTGGAATAAGCTGGTTGCGGGAAGCAAATTCAAAAATATGCCCGGTTTTGGGAAATTCCACAAGGGAAGAATTGCCCTTCAGGACCACGGAAACAAGGTTTGGTTCAGAAATATTAAAATCAAACAATTATAAATTCTTTCAACTAAATTTGAAAATGGATGTCCCTTAAAGACATCCATTTTTTTATCATCAAACTTTTGCTATGTTACTTAAAATGAAAATGTTCTTGTCTTGTGCACTCTTGTTGATTGTATTGACATCATCTGCACAAACAAAGATTTTGGTATTTTCTAAAACAGCTGGCTTTAGACATTCATCTATTATTCCTGGTAAACCAGCCATTATTCAACTAGGAAATGAAAATGGTTTTGCAGTGGATAC